>CAVFIY010000025.1:0-12868 GCA_963622435.1 Bacteroides uniformis
CAATGCGAATAGTCGTACTGGGCGGAAATAAGCCCATAGTGTCCCCACTGCCATGCCAACCCCACACTGCTACGCAAGGGGAGATAGAACCGCACCCCCGATGTGGCATTAGAGGGCGTGGAACTGCTATAGGCAGAGTCACCAAGCACACTGCCAATCGAACCCGAGTTGCTCACCGATACACTTGTGATACTCGGCGTTTGGAACGATGCGCCGATACGCAAATCCCGTATCGGATGGAGCAGTACACCTATAGTGGCATTTGCTCCTAACCCGTTGAATATCACCTCTCCGTTATTCACCATGCGCCCGCCTTGGCTGAACGACTCTCGGTAGGAGTACGTGCGATTGAACTGCAGCGACTGCAGATGCACACCTGCACCGACGAACCACTTATTCGAGATATTCATTGCCCAGTCGAGTGCGTACTGATTGACATAGCCCGACTCGTTGAGAATGAGTTGATTATTCACCGTTTCGCCCTGCGATAGACACGAGTTCCATTCAGAGCTACCTTCCTCCTTTGGGTTAATCAGATAGGTATCATAGCCCAAGAGACTGAGCCATCCGATATTGCCGTCCTCCCACCGATAATCAGGTTGCAAAGCCGAGGCGGCAAGCCCGTCGGTCTTTCGAGCAATCACATCCGTGAGCGATGCGGTTTGTGCCGCAGCGGTTGCCGTCATCGTGCGTTTGTAGGTATGCAGACATTGATAGGAGAACATGAAGTTGTTCAGTATCACGCCGCTCGGGCGATTCGAGTCGCCCACCGAGAACACCCACGAGAACTGCGGAACGTTGATGTAGGGCTTAGTGTACCAACTATCAGTACCCACCTGTCGCGTGCAGTCGTACTGCCCGTCGAACGATAGCATAATCTCCATGCGCCGATAGACGCCCAAGCCTGCGGGGTTGTCTTTCACCGCCGAAGGGTCGCCGCCAACCGCCGTCATCGCACCGCCCATGCCCACATAGCGTGCCGTACCCGTCAGCGACTGCTCGCTGAGGCGTTGCGTATCTTGCGCAAAGAGGCTGCCCGCAATGGCGAGTAGCAACAGAGGCACTATGGCAAACGGTCGTTTCATTAGTAGCGATGTATAATGGCACGCACTTGGGTGG
This sequence comes from Bacteroides uniformis, assembly GCA_963622435.1. Classification (GTDB taxonomy): domain Bacteria; phylum Bacteroidota; class Bacteroidia; order Bacteroidales; family Paludibacteraceae; genus Colicola. The sequence goes on from CAVFIY010000025.1 coordinate 1,120, forward strand.
TTTGGTTTAGCGTACTATCCTCAACGAAAGTAATCTCGGCGTGAGTGAATTCGCCGGGGTTGTAAGCGTCGGTTTGGTAGGTATAGAGCAGAAGTCCGGGCGTCTCGGTCGTTTCCTCTTCCTCGTATTCCTGTTCAGTATTCGTTTGGTTGTCAGCCGCATAGTCGTCCGACGCTGTGTACGGGTCGCCCCAGTAGTACACATCATCGACATAGTCATCCGCCTGCACCGATACGCCTGCGCATATCGAGAGGATTAGAACTACTATGAAAAGACGAGAACGCATTATTATTGTCAATTACACTTCGCCCCTCCCTTGGAGGGGTTAGGGGAGGTCATATCTTTCTGAAACCGATAATTTCACGAACTTCTTCGATAGTCTGCTCGGCACGCGCACGCGCACGCTCTGCACCGTCACGCAGCACCTTATCGAGGTAGGCATCGTCGTTCCGATACGCCAAAATCTTCTCCCGTATGGGCGCGCAGAAGGCGTTAATATCCGCTGCCAGCTGTTTCTTCATATCCCCATAGCGGATGGTCATGTTGTTGTATTGGTCGTTGAAGTAGTCGTAGGTCTGCTTGTCCGACACCAACTCCATGAGCGTGAATAGATTCTGTATCACCTCGGGCTTCTCTTGGTTGAGTTGCGTCGGCCCTGCATCGGTAACAGCCTTCATCACTTTCGACTTGATGGTCTTCTCGTCGTCGCAGAGGTAGAGCGCATTGCCTTCCGACTTGCCCATCTTGCCCGTTCCGTTCAGCCCCGGCACCTTAACCGCCTTTTGGTTGAAGAAGAACGACTCCGGCTCCTTGAAGTACTCCACCCCATAGATACGATTGAAGCGGCGAGCGCAGAGGCGTGCCATCTCCATATTCTGCTCTTGGTCTTTGCCCACAGGCACTTTGTCCGCGCGGTGCATCAAGATGTCTGCCGCCATAAGGGTCGGATAGGTGAGCAGCCCCGCATTGACATTGTTCGGGTTCTGACGCACTTTCTCCTTGAAACTCGTCACGCGCTCCAACTCACCGAGATAGGTATTCATATTGAAGTAGAGATACAACTCCAGCACCTGCTTCACATCGCTCTGCGCATAGAGCGGCGCTTTCTCGGGGTCGATACCGCACGCCAGATACTCGGAGAGAATGGTCTTTACCGAATTACGGATATTTTCGGGGGTCGGGTGAGTAGTCAGCGAGTGCCAATCCGCAATAAAGAACATACAATCGTAGTCGTGCTGCATTTGCACGAAACTCTTTACTGCACCGAAATAGTTCCCCAAATGGAGATTACCTGTCGGACGAATACCACTGATTACTCTTTCCATTACTTCTAATTAAGAATTAAGAATTCCCCAATTAACAATTAACAGTTAACAATTAACATGCCCTTTCTCCGGTTGTGTGGGGTGTTTTTTTTCTAGATATTCTAGACTGTCTAGATATTCTAGTTAATCTAGTTCTTTCTAGTTCTTCTAGCGATTATGCGTTGCTTTTATCGTCTGTGGCGACACGCCACCATTGTTTTAGTTGCTCTCGATTGGCAGACCGCGGTTAATGCGTTGGTCGAGTGCCGTAAGGGTCTCTGTATTGGCGACGCCGGGTATCTCTTGAATCTTGGCGTTGAGCAGTTCCATGAGGTGCTTATCGTCCTTGGCGTACAACTTAATCAACATCGAGTACGCACCGAGCGTGAACTGCGACTCCACCACCTCGGGGATGTTCTCCAGGGCGGCGCTGACCTCCTTGTACATCGATGCCTTGGTCAGCATAATGCCCACATATACACAGAGTTGGTAGCCCAGCATCTTCGGATTGACTTGGTAGCCCGAGCCGATGATAACGCCCAGGTCGAACATCTTCTGCACACGCTGGTGGACGGCAGCACGGCTCACTCCGCACACATCTGCCACCTCCTTAAAGGGGATACGGGCGTTACGGGTAATGATACGCAGTATCTTACGGTCTAATTCATCTATCTTTTCCATCGTTGGATTGTTTCTTTTTTGCGTTAGAGTTAGTATTGCTGTTTCGTGTTGTTTTCTTCAAATCGTCTGCAAAAGTACTGCATTTTTTGCATATATGCAAGTAAAAGTGTACTTTTGCACTATATTTACCTTTCGTACTGACAAATTGACAAATACCCCATGACGCTGAACGACTACATAGAGCAGCACACCACGCCCGAGAACGAGGCGTTGGCGGCTATCACACACGACACGAACTTGCATATTCTCAACCCGCACATGCTCTCGGGGCAGGTGCAGGGGCGTTTCCTCTCGATGTTGAGCCGTATGATTCGCCCTCGGCGTATCCTCGAGTTGGGGACATTCACGGGCTACTCGGCATTGTGTCTGGCAGAGGGACTGGCGGCGGACGGCGTACTCGACACCATCGAGCATAACGACGAGTTGGAAGATACGATTCGGCATAACCTCGCTCTCTCACCCGTGGGGGAGAAAGTGCGGCTGCATATCGGCGATGCAAAGGAGATACTTGCCCACGAACTCCGACGGGCGCAATACGACTTGGTGTTTATCGATGCGGACAAAAGGGAGTACACGCAGTACCTGGAACTCGTGTCGCCGCTCGTGCCTGTCGGCGGGTGGATACTGGCGGACAACACGCTCTGGGACGGGCATATCGTCGAGGCGGCGTACAACAAAGACGCGCAGACGCTGGGGCTGCGAGCGTTCAACGACACGCTTGCCGCCGACCCGCATTTCGAGCAAGTCATCCTCCCCCTGCGCGACGGCCTGACCGTGATACAGAAAGTGGCGGGAGAGGGATAGGTTCTTACACACAGGAAGATTGACTACAGCCTCTACATTGTAACGATGTAGGGGCTGTAATCTTACAGGTAGTTGCCTACGGCGTATGGACACAAATTGACATAAAAAAACAAAGAAGAATTATTCTCCAAATACACGAAAAATTATCCAAATAGTGGCGAGTCGCCACAGACAACAATTTTCCTTGAACGGACGCTACGCGTATTGCCGCCAATTATCATAAAAACCCAAGCAGGCAAATTGCCGACAAACAGCGGTCTAGAGTATAAGATAAGTATAACATAAGTATAAGATAAGTATAACATAACCGATACATACGCACAAGAATACCATACTTTCATAATGGCACTAGCCCGACCGTCTTTATATCCAAGAGGAAGAGCGATAGCCTCACAGGGCGGCGATAAGTTGCAACTCGGTTGCAGGAGAAATGCCCTACCTTTGCGGGCGAAAAAGGAAAATCCCTACTCTATTAACACTAAAGACTTCCCTGCTGTAGAAATAGAGATAGGCAGTACGGGAATGAGAAACTATTAACAACTACCCTATTATGGAAAAAGAGACTCGTGAGATACTGATTAAGATAGCCGTTGCCTCCGTGCTATTGGTGGCGTGCGTGGTTGTCGAGCATACCTGCTCGCTTGCTACATGGCAGTTGCTGCTGCTCTACCTTGTCCCCTACCTCATTGTCGGCTTCGACACCTTGCGTGAGGCGGCGGAGAACATTCTGCACGGCGAGGTCTTTGATGAGGACTTCCTGATGTCCATCGCCACAATAGGTGCCCTCGCCATCGGTTTCTTCCCCAATGTAGAGAACCAGTTCCCCGAGGCGGTATTCGTCATGCTATTCTTTCAGGTGGGAGAACTCTTTGAGACTATCGCCGAGGGCAAGAGTCGCCGCTCTATCGCCTCGCTGATGAATATACGCCCCGACACCGCCCATGTAGAGCGCAACGGCGAACTGCAGACCGTTGACCCCAACGAGGTCGAGCCCGGTGAGATAGTAGTCGTTAAGCCCGGCGAGCGAGTGCCTATCGACGGCGAAGTCATCGAGGGCGAGTCGGCATTAGACACAGTAGCCCTGACCGGCGAAAGCGTACCCCGCACCGTACATACCGACGACGCAGTCATCTCCGGTTGTGTTAATCTCTCCGGTGTACTGCGCATACGCACTACCAAGCGTGCCGGTGAATCGACGGCTGCCAAAGTATTGGAACTCGTGGAGCATGCGAGCGAGAACAAATCCCGCAGCGAGGCGTTTGTCACCCGCTTTGCTCGTGTCTATACGCCTATCGTGGTTGTGTTAGCACTGCTGCTCGCCTTTGTGCCGCCTTTCTTTGGTGCGGACGGCTATGCGGCTGCCTTACCCGATTGGCTCTATCGAGGACTGATGTTCCTTGTCGTATCATGCCCCTGCGCCCTTGTCATATCGGTGCCGCTATCGTTCTTTGGCGGTATCGGCGGGGCATCCCGACAGGGTATCTTGGTCAAAGGCTCGAACTACTTAGAGGCACTCAGCCGACTTGATACAGCCGTGTTTGACAAGACAGGTACGCTGACACGGGGCGTGTTCCAAGTCAGTCTTGTTCACCCGCACGAGCATACTGAGACCGAACTGCTGCACCTTGCCGCCCATGTAGAGCGGTACAGCAATCACCCGATTGCCATTTCGCTGCGCCAAGCCTATCCCAACGAGGCGGACGACTGCACGGTCGAGCAAGTGGAGGAGATAGCGGGACAAGGCGTACAAGCCACCGTCAACGGTCATCGCGTGAGTGTAGGCAACGGCAAACTGATGACTGCCGTGGGGGCAGATTGGCACGAATGCTCCAAGCAGGCACAAGGGACGGTCATCCATGTCGCCATCGATGGCACCTACGCGGGGCATATTGTCATTGCCGACCAACTGAAGCCCGATGCCCGAGAGGCTATCGACGCACTGCACGCGGCAGGCGTACGCCGCACCGTAATGCTGACGGGCGACCACCGAGCCGTAGCCGACTATGTCGCCCAAGCAGTCGGCATCGACGAGTACCATGCCGAGTTGCTGCCGCAAGACAAAGTCACGCAGTTAGAACGCCTACTCGCCGCCAAGCCCAAGGGCAAGACGCTTGCGTTTGTGGGAGACGGTATCAACGATGCCCCCGTGCTGGCACGCGCCGACATCGGTATTGCCATGGGGGCGTTAGGCTCCGATGCGGCTATCGAGGCGGCAGATGTCGTGCTGATGGACGATAAGCCGAGCAAGATAGCCACAGCGATATGCATAGCCCGCAAGACGCTCCGTATCGCCCACGAGAATGTCTATTTCTCTATCGGCATTAAGGTACTCGTGCTTGTCCTCGCCTCCGTAGGTATCGCCAATATGTGGCTCGCTGTCCTCGCCGATGTCGGTGTAACGGTACTCGCCGTGCTAAACTCTATGCGAACACTGCAATTAATTAAGAATTAAGAATTACGAATTAAGAATTACTACTATTGTAATAAGGCGAATAGGGGCAGCACATCCGGCAGCCTGGGGGCGTGGGTGTCCCCACCCGCGACGGCTCGTTAGAGCCGGTTGACTGTACTCTGCAATACATAATCTCTTTGTGAACGGACGGCTATCGCCGGTGGCGTGTCGCCACGGACGATAAAATATAATGCTCTGCGGGAGTACCCCCTCCAAATACACGAAAAATTAATCAAATAGTGGCGTGTCGCCACAGACAATAATACACAGAGAGTGTTCTTGTGAATGGACGCTACGCGTATTGTCATGAATTTATCACAAAAAGAAAGTAATGTCTTTATTTGAATCATATTTAACCATATTTGTTTCATAAACACCCCTCTTGGTTTATGAACAATTAGTGTCAATACGGCGATAGCCGTCCGTTCACAAAGTCATTGTGCATTATGCATTGTGTTCTATCCGGCGGAGGAACGGACGGAGTGTTGTTTCGTTGTAAGGGATAAAGGTCTTGCTATGACCGATGAGGACTATCGGAATGGGCGTTGCAGGTTCGGGCAGGGCGGCAAGACGCTTCTCGATGTGCTGCATCATCGTAATGAGTTGGCGGCTACGCAGTTGATTGAAGTCCATCTTGAGAGGGCTCAAAGTAAAGAAACTGCGCAGCGTAATACGCCGATTATCCGCTTTCTCTATCCGCTGCTTCTCTGCGGCAGACACTCCTACTACCTTTTCTTTCTCTACTGCGGTTGCTCCTACAGTCTGTTCCCCTGCGGTATGCTTATGCTTGTGCAACTTGGCGCGGAGCATACGGAAGATGCGTATGGGGCTGACAAAGGCGTAGAACGGACGCATCTCGGTGTAGATAGGCAGTTCGGTGATAGCCCCCGCGGGGTCGTAGGCATTGATATTCTCTGCCGAAGCCGTATAGGGCAAGAGATTGTCGTAGGCGGTACGGTAGTCGTAGCAGACCTGCCCGCCTTGGCAACCGCCCTTATAGACCGAAGTGTCGCAGGTAATACCGTACTCGGTCAGCACCTGATACAACGCCGGCGTGGGCATCATACTCCAGTTGGCTGCACGGAAGAGCCACACTCGATAATCCGCCCGCACAGGGCGTAGCAAGTCTTCGAGATAGCGGACACACTCGCCCACCATCTCCCGAATACGCTCTATCGGCAGGGCTGCCATATTATACTCTTCGCCGCATTGGTCGAAGTGCTTACCGTCCCACACGGCACGGAAATAAGAAGAATGGACATGCAGTTGCACATCGTGTCCTCGGCGTAGGGCGTCCCGCAGTTGCTCCTCTATCTCGGCAACATGGAAATCATCCCGCCCCGTCTGCTCCCGATAGCGGCGGAAACAGAGTATCTCTGCCACATCTGCCATAATCACAAGGTGCTGATGATACTCCTCCAACAGGTTCATCAGCCGATAGGTCGGCTCTACCATTAGCGACTGCGGATTGCCGTCGCCATTGCCGTGTATCTCATAATCCAAAGTGAAAAGCAGTCTATAGTTCATAACAAAGTATTTTATCGGTTGCACATTGTCGGTAGAGAGTAAAGCCCATTTTGCGGTAGAGGTTCTGCGCACGGAGATTGCTATTCGCCACAACCAAATAGACCCGTGCTACTTGCCTGCGCTCCAATTCTGCCAAGAGCGATGTCATCAGTGCCGTGCCATAACCCTTTCCCCGTTGTTGCGGGTCTATCCAAATATCATACAGCCACCACGAGTACTGCCCTATCTCTCGACTGAACTTGCGGCGTATCACCCCACAGCCAAGCAGACTGTTCCCCTCCTTCAAGAGCATAAACCAAGAGCGGTAAAGCCCTGATAATGAGAGCATTGCATACCCCCCCTATTAGTATATTTCCGTATCTCCCTATCGGGGAAATAGGTGTGTACGGCGGCATAATCCGCTTCGGTATAGGCAACCAAGAAAGGCATGGAGAATTACGAATTAAGAATTATGAATTAAGAATTAAGATTGGGAATTACAGTTTACTACTCAACAGCCGCAGCAGTTTGCGCCGCGACAGCAAGAACCGCAGCAGACGATACTTGCAGGGGGAGATTGCGATTGCGCCGGCAGGGAACTCGCAGTAAGTACCACCGAAACTGCGTTTGAATGCATACACGCCATACGCAGGGTGGTCTTTGTCGGGCGATACGGGGACACCGCCCATATCAAAGCACCCCGCTCCGTTCTCGTTATAGTAGCACAATGCACGCCATAGCAACAGCGCAGAGCAACAATGCTTGCGGTTTAGTTCATAATCACTGCCGCCCGAATAGTAGTACACTGTGTCGCCCCCTTGCAGCATGAGTGCCACTGCGGCAGTCTGCCCCTCTACCTTTGCCACAAAGAGTGTGGCTTTCGGGTCTGCAAACTTATCGGCAAAGAACGCATCCGACTTAAGCAACATAGAGGCTTGTGCGTGGTGGTGAATGGCGTGCTGCTGCGTGGCTTGTCGCAGGCATTGAAAGTCAGCCAAGTAGGGCAATGCCTCTGTTCCCTTATAGGCTTTCACCTCCACCCCGCTCTTCTCTGCTTTGCGTATGCAGTTACGCTGCTTCGACTCCACCAACTGCCACAAATGCTCTTCCGTCGTATGCAGGTCGGTACAAAAAGTGGCTTCCTTTGTAGGACTATCAATAGGCAATGCGTTTCCCCGCACCCAGTGGGTGAGATTGAGCATAGTGATATGCGAACGGCGGGCGTATTGGCGTATGGCAGTGAGCAAAGGCTCTGCGCATTGGCTTTCCCATTCCGTAGTAGCAAAGACGGGGTAACTGTCGAAATAGACGGACTTGGCTATTAGGCGCACGAGGGGGGCATTGCCTCGCAGTGTGCCTACCCAACCGCCTACCACCTGCTCATCGTCGAGCAGAACCATTCCCCACAGCGCAGGCGTATAGTGCGCAGGCAGCATGGGATTACCCCAACGCGTGGATTGCACAAGGGTGTAGTAAGCGGGATACTGTTTTTCCGATAGCGGAACAATCGATATAGCCATAGATATGTAACTTAATAGACGACATTGTTTTGATAGAGCGCATAGAGCGTGTCTGCTACCACGGGGGTGGTATAACGGGCAGGCAGTGCGGGAGAAGACAGATGCCCTACCGCCATAGCACGCCGCAGGCAGTCTGCCACTTGCTGTGGCTCGTATGTAGTCAAGAACGCATTGGGTACGCCCGCTATGACCTCCCGCACATCCCCCACATCGGTCGATACGACGGGGCAACCGCACGCCACTGCTTCCTTTATGAACTGCGGACTGCCCTCCGAGAACGAGGTAAGCAGCGCACAGTCGCACGCATTATAGAGCAACGGCATCTGCTCACGGGTATAGCCGTAGAGTTCGAGGAGGAGGGGGGTGTCACCGCTTGCTCCGACTCCCCCGACCCCCTCAGAGAGGGGGACTCCCGTTACGCCATTAACCCCTCCTTTGGAGGGGCCGGGGAGGTCTGGGATTGGTTGGTCTTGGGTTAATAGTTCCACTGCTTTCTTGGCAAGGGGGTAGTTCTTTACGCGGTCGGAGAACTCTTTGGAGAACAAGATATAGGTGGTATTCTCGTCCCAACCGAGTTGCTTACGGCACTCCTTTCTGTCCAACGGGCGGAAAGCATCCGTATCCACCGAACACGGTACGACTGCCGCATGCTGCACCCTACCCGCTCGCTGCAGCAGTTGCTCCGAGACGAAGATATTGCAGTCCGACAAGCGCATGGCTACCTGCGACAGCCACCTAACCGAGCCGCTGTTTATATCGCTGCCGTGGAAAGTGGAGAATGTCTTTATAGTTGAAAGTTGAGAGTTTAGTGTTGAGTGCAGTTTAGAGTGGTTAGTGGAGAATGTGGTGCATAGTTTTGTGGCTAGGGCGGCTACCAAGCAGCACAAGCCGCTATGCCCATGCACTATGTCGGGGCGGAAAGAACGCACTGCTTTGGGTATTCCCCATAGCGCACGCACATAACCCCGCCAACCGCCTGCTATCAGGTAGTACTCAAACTCCACTCCGTGCGCCCGCAGTGCCTGCACCTGCTCATAGATGAACGGGGCGACATACTCGGTATAAGGCGCATAATACCGCCTGCTGCAGACAATCAGTACTTTCATAATGCACAGCACCTTGCCCTGCGGGGAGCGGGGTAAGGACGGGGAAATAGAGTAAAACAAGTAGAACGGCTATCGCTGCAAGAGTGCAGCATAGAGAGCAGACAGCGTACGCGCCACCTGCGGATTGGTAAGCCCCTGCGAGAGCAAGTGCCGACGAGCGTCTGTACGGAACGGCAGAGTGTCCGTAGGTGCGTGCAGCGTACAGTCTTGCGGAGCAGCGTCTGTATAAGACTTGGAATGGTTATTCTCTGCGAATAATGGGGGGGGGGTAATTTGGAGTGCTGTTCGCAGCAAGTCTGCTAACTCTTGCGGAGTACGGGACTTGGCGACATAGCAGCCCTCTATGCCCTCTACCCGCTCACGGACATCACCTACATCGACAGATACTATCGGGCAACCGCACGCCATTGCTTCTTTCACCACCTGCGGACTACCCTCACTGCGGCTGGTAAGCAACAGACAATCCGCAGCACACATCAACCAATTGACCTCTGTACGGGTGTAGTGCTGGAGGGAGAGGAGAATAGATTGACACCGACTCCCCCTCACCCCCTCAGAGAGGGGGTACTCAGATACTCTGATAGCCCCTCCTTTGGAGGGGTTGGGGAGGTCGGAGTTGAGGGTTGTGTATTGGTCTATTACTTCCTCTGCTAACCTTATGTCCTTTACGGGATTGGAGAAAGCACCGGCAAAGAGGATAAGGCGGTGGTGCTGTATTTCGCTGAATAGTACGGACTTGCGGGTCTTACCGTCAGAGATAGTACACTGTACATTCGCCTCTGCCAGACACTTGCGTGCTTCTGTGCGGGAGAGTAATTGGTCGTCGGAGAGTGTAACGCCACAGGGTAACAGAGAGTAGTTGTCCCCTCTGTACGCCCATGGGGCAAAGGACTTGTCTTCTGCCCGTGCCGTGCGTATATTCGCCCTCGATACAAAGATATTCCATGCCGAGAGGTGCATCGCTATACGAGATAGCCGCAACACACGAGGCGTATTGATGTCGCTGCCGTGATAGGTGGTGATTACGGGAATGGAACTCCCCCCTCGCCCCCTCTGAAGAGTTAGACTCCCCCCCTGCCCCCTCAGAGAGGGGGTGGTTCGTGTGGTTATATTGGCGAGCAGACCGCAGAGACCGTAGTGGGCATGGATGATGTCAGGACGGAGAGTGCATATCGTTTGGCGCAGGCGGGGTATCTCGTGCAGGTAGCCCTGTATTCCCTTACCATGTACAGCATAGCGCACTACCTCGTGCTTGAGGTCTTGCAAGGCGGCTATCTGCTCCTCCACAAAGGGAGCAAAGTGTCCGCCCTTATCCGCTGCTATGATGAGGAGGGTCATTGGTGGTGGGGGGCTAGTTGTATCTAGTTGGCTAGGGGGGCTAGGGGCATTGTATAGTCAAACGGCTCTGACGAGCCGCCGCGGGTGAGGACACCCACGCCCCCAGGCTGCCGGATGTGCTGTTGGCTAGTTGTATCTAGTTGGCTAGAGCGGCTAGATAGACTAGACTTTCTAGATATTCTAGATTAGATTGGCTAGATATTCTAGTTGCGGGGGGATTAGTTTTTCTTCTTTTTGTCCTTTTGTCCGAAGAGGGAGAAGTGGACATAGCGTTTGGGGTTGGCTTTGAGGTCAACAACCAACGAGTCCACCGAGATAACCGTTGCATCGATGTTACGATAGAGCGACTTGTCGTGGAGCAGTAGTCCTATCGTGCCACTATCCGAACGGAAGTCCTCTACGGCAAGGTTCACATTATCGATGGTCGTATCCAAGCGGGCTACCGTGGCTGCCAAGTCTGCCTTATCTATGTCCGCTGCGATAGAACGGATAGAGGCAATGGCACTGTCTGCATTCTCCACAATAGACGGCACCTTGTGCGCCATCAGCCCCTTAATATCCCTCGATACTGTCGTCAGGTCAGCGGATATAGCGTCCACATTCTGCAAGGAGTTCTTCAAGTGGTCGTTATCCAATTGGCTATTGAGTTGGGCTACCAGGCTATCCACTCCCGCCATCGTATTACCGAGCGAAGCCAAGAGCGTACTCTCCATATTCTCTACCAAGCCCGGTACATAGCAGGTAGGCAGTGTTTCTCCCGACTCGCACAGCACATCGGTATGCACGGCGGGGAACTGCAACTCGATTGCCATACCGCCCAACAGACCGTCTGCCACCAGTGCCATCTGCGTTCCCCGAGGGAGGTCGATGTCACGGTTAATGGATATATCCACTACAAAGGCACTGTCGTGCGTGAAGTCGTAGTGAATCTTATCCACACGCCCTACCTTATAGCCGTGGATATAGACCGGTGCTTGCTCCTCCAACTTATGCACATCGGAATAGACACCGTGGAAGGCATAGACGGAAGAGAAGATG
>CAVFIY010000026.1:0-12706 GCA_963622435.1 Bacteroides uniformis
AATATGAAAGAACGATTGACTATTATTGACTTTGTCGAGAAATACACGACAGAGTACGCTGACCATGTGTTTCTGCGCGAGAAGGTGGACAATGTATGGACAGAAACGACCTATCGCCAGACCCGTGAGCAGGCGCATATCATCGGTGCCGGCTTGATGGCATTGGGGCTGCAGAAAGGCGAGCGCTGCGCATTGCTGTCGCAGGGGCGTAACCTCTGGGTGACAGGCGAACTCGGTATCCTCTATGCGGGCGGCGTCAATGTGCCGTTGAGCATCAAGTTGGAGAACGCCACCGACCTGCTGTTCCGCATTCAGCACTCGGACGCGCAGTACATCCTGACCTCCGAGCAGCAATTGCCCAAGATTCGTAAGATTCTCCCCGAGTGCCCGAATGTGAAGTATGTCATTGTCTTCGACCCGCTGGAGCAGTACGAGGAGCGCGAGATAGGAATCGCAGAGGTAATGGAGAAGGGTAAAGCTCTGTTGGCCACCGAACCGGAGAAGTTCGTAGAACGCTATAAATCAGTAGGTCCCGACGACTACGCTAACATCTCTTACACCTCGGGAACGACGGCAGACCCCAAGGGTATCCTGCTCACCCACCGCAACTATACCGCCAATGTGGAGCAGGCACGCTCGATTATCGGTATCGATACCGACGATGTCATGCTCATCATTCTTCCGCTCGACCACTGCTTCGCGCATGTGGCAGGCTTCTACACCATGATGTCCTACTGCGGCTCTATCGCCACGGTGCCGGTCGGCAAGACGGCATTGGCTACGCTGAAGAATATCCCATTGTCTATCAAGGAAGTACGTCCGATGGTCATGCTCTCCGTTCCGGCTCTGGCGCGTAATTTCCGCAAGAGCATCGAGGCAGGCATCAAGGCAAAGGGCAAGTTCGTAGAGAAACTCTACAAGTTTGCGCTCAAGAACGCCATTAAATATAATAAGGAGTACTGGAACCGCGGCGGCTGTCAGGCATGGCGTGCTCCGCTGGTCAAACTGTTCGACAAACTCATCTTCTCCGGCGTGCGCCAAGGCTTCGGTGGTCGTATGAAGTTCTTCGTTGGTGGCGGTGCGCTGCTCGACATCGAGTTGCAACGCTATTTCTGCGCAGTGGGTATGCCGATGTTCCAAGGCTACGGCTTGAGTGAGGCAACGCCGATTATCTGCGCCAACTCCACGGGACACGCCATCTTCGGATCGAGCGGTCGTATCGTGGCAGACTTGGACTTGAAGATCTGTGATGCCGAGGGCAATATCGTTCCCGACGGACAGCGCGGCGAGATTGTCATCAAGGGCGAGAATGTCATGGCGGGCTATTGGAAGAACCCCGAATCGACGGCAAAGACCATCATCGATGGCTGGCTGCACACGGGCGATATGGGTTATGTCACCAAGAAGCACCCCGGCTATCTGTGGGTAGTGGGACGCTTCAAGTCGCTGCTTATCAGTGCCGATGGCGAGAAGTACAGTCCCGAAGGCTTTGAGGATGGCTTGACCGACGGCAGCAAGTATGTAGAGCAAGTCGTATTGCACAACAACCAGAACCCGTACACCATGGCGCTTATCGTGCCGGCAAAGGATGTATTGCGCGAGTACGCACAGTCCAAGGGCGTCGACCCGAACTCGCTGGAGGGTAAGAAACTGATGCTCAAGAAGATACAGCGTGAGGTGGATGAGTACCGCAAGGGCGGCAAGCACTATGGCGAGTTCCCCGAGGTATGGCTTCCGACTGCATTAGCAATCTTGCCGGAGGCCTTCACGGAGCAGAACCATTTGGTTAATTCTACGATGAAGATTGTGCGCGGCAAGGTGGAGCAGTACTTCCAAGACCGTATCGACTACGCCTACACGCCCGAAGGCAAGGACCTCTACAACCCCAAGAACCTCGCCGCCTTCGACAAGTAACCTCTCCCAAAGGTAATACCTAGTACCCCAAACGGTACTATCCCGAAAAAATGCACTCAATGAGTGCATTTTTCCGTATAATCTGCACCCATTGAGTGCATAAATCCGCAAAATCTGCACCGAAAAAATGCACTTTTCTACAAATTCTGCACTTTTTTGGTGCATTTTCTTGCACGAGTAGAATAGAAATCGTACCTTTGCCGCAAAAATAGAGGGAGTTATGGATACCTTATTCAAATATCTGCAACTGTTGTTAGACAGGACAGATGTGTCGTTTGTCCGCTATAAATACGCCGACTTGGATTGGCAGAGCCGTGTGTTTGGTATCGTCGGTGCTCGTGGAGTAGGGAAGACAACTATGCTGCTGCAGCATATCAAGCAGCACCTCTCCACGGCAGATACCCTTTATGTCACAGCCGACCATATCTATTTTGCCACGCATACTTTGATTGATGTAGCAGATGCTTTCTATAAGCAAGGCGGCAAGCATCTGTTTATTGACGAAGTGCATAAGATGAGCAACTGGTCGTTGCAACTCAAGCAGATAATAGACACTTATGCAGATATGCAGATTGTGTTTACGGGTTCTTCGATTCTGGATATCTATCACGGCTTGGCGGACTTGAGCCGCCGTGCCCCTGTGTATGAAATGCAAGGGCTTAGTTTCCGCGAGTATCTGGCACTCTACCACCATGTCGTTATGGAGCCGGTTACGCTGAAGGACATTTTGCAAAACAAGGTGTCTATTCCGAATGTGCAGCACCCGTTGCCGCTTTTCCAACAATACCTGCGGGAGGGCTACTATCCCTTCATCCATGAGCGTTTCGACTATTCTACCGCCCTTATGCAGGTCATTACTCGAACTATGGAAGACGACATTCCATCGTATGCGAACCTCAATATCAGTGTGGCGCGTCGGCTGAAGATGCTCTTGGTGGTAGTGGCAGAGAGTGTGCCTTTTAAGCCGAATTATGCCAAGTTGGCGCAGGTGACGGGTATCTCCCGCAACGATATAGGCGAGTATCTGTACTATATGGAGCGTGCGGGTATGCTGATGCAAGTTGGCGCAGGTGACGGGTATCTCACGCAACGATATAGGCGAGTATCTGTACTATATGGAGCGTGCGGGTATGCTGATGTCGCTGCGCAATGCTACAGCGGGTATTCGAGGCATAGGCAAGGTGGAGAAAATATATTTGGACAATACCAATTTGATGTATGTCTTGGCACCGCAGAATATTGAGATCGGCAATGTGCGCGAGACCTTTTTCTACAACCAAATGCGCGTGCGGTACGATGTCATCAGTTCCCGTGTGTCAGATTTTGCGATAGGGAAATACACTTTCGAGGTCGGTGGCAAGAACAAGGGCGGCAAGCAGATAGAGGGTGTCGAGAACGCCTACATCGTGCGTGACGACATCGAGTTCGGTTATCGCCGCACCCTCCCACTTTGGGCATTCGGCCTCACTTACTAACTAACCTAAAAATCTATCATTCAATAAAATACGAATGTAAGTCATTGCCGCTGAGAATAATCGGTGTCCCGTCAATATAGACTTGTTGAGTGTTTAGGCGTTGCATGGCTACTATCTTTGCCACATCAATGTGGGGCATCAGTTGCACTTCCTCATCGAATACAAAGCAGAAATAGTTCCCTGTCGGATTCGGATATAGGGCTTTTCGCATGCGCTCCTCGCTCATTACAGCGTGGTGATGTACACGAAAGACACGATACCGATTGGCTGACAGTGTGTCTTCGTTGTACAGAATGACAAACTGCACATTGCCCTTCTCTAACCAACTACGCTGCAAAACTGTTTCGTGGCGTAAGATAGTGGGAATTTGCTTGGCACTGTCCGGTGCGTTGATGGTCATTCTCACTTCGCACACGGCTTCAGTGCAACCGTCCGCCGCTCCCTACAAAGACGCTATCGGGTCGGTGCTATGCGTGTTGGCGCAAGTGTCGTTTGCCACTTATCTGCTGCTTTTTGGTGAGTTTGTGCAGAAATACTAGGCGATAACCTGTATGAAATGGACGATGCTGTTCTCTTCGATTACTATTTTGCCATTCACTGCCCCGCATCTGCTCTCTTTGCCGTGGCATACCATTGCGCTGAATTTGTACCTCGAAGTGGGCTTTGCAGTCTTTTTCGGCACTTACTGTGCCTATATTCTCCTCACTTTCGCCCAGCAAGGACTGCGTCCTACCCAAGTGGCGATATACAACTATCTGCAGCCGGTCATCGCCAATCTGGTCTCTGTCCTCATGGGCTTGGCGGTGTTCGGTTGGCTGCAGGCGGTGGCAATCGTGCTAGTGTTCTCGGGCGTGTGGTTGGTTATCTCTCAAACCCCTCGGCGCATACGCCGCCGATACGCACGCCGGAGTACAATAAAGGCTGCCTAACACCTAGACTTGTCGGACAGCCTCTTGTTGTTTCTTTGTGTATTCTCTCACCCCTCAACCTATTTGAATAAATTTCCGTGTAGTTGGAGGCGGGGTGCTCCTCGCGGAGCAATATATGATTAATTCATATCAATACAGCGATAAGTCGTCCGTCAAAAGAGGTTCGATGTTAAATGGAATGTCCTCGGCGTTGAGCGAAGAACTCTTGCAGGAGTTGGCGGCACTTGTCTTCGTATACCCCTGCCGTCACTGTTGCACGAGGGTGTAATGCCTTGGGGGCAAAGAGGGAATAGCCCCGTTTGGGGTCAGCACAACCGTACACAATACGCGGCACTTGCGCCCAACCGATAGCCCCCGCACACATAATACAAGGCTCTACCGTCACATAGAGCGTCGCGTCTTGCAGGTATTTGCCGCCTATGGTTTGGGCTGCGGCAGTCAGTGCCTGCATCTCCGCATGCGCCGTCACATCGGCAAGCGTCTCGGTGAAGTTATGCCCCCGCCCGATGATTTGCCCGCCTGCCACCACAACACACCCAATAGGCACTTCGCCCTGACGCAAAGCCTCTTCCGCCTCGTGTATCGCTATCGCCATAAAGCGTTCATCTGTTTCCATAAGTCATTATTTACGCACTTCGGCGTTACTGTAAACGGACGCTACGCGTATTGACATGAATTTATCACAAAAAGAGTGTAATCTTTTTATTTGAATAATATTTGAATATATTTGTTTCCCCAAAAACACCGTCTTTGTTTTATGACTAATTAGTGGTAATATGGCGATAGCTGTCCGTCTAAATGGAAGATATTGTCTGTGGCGACACGCCACCCGCCGACACGCCGGTTGTAAATCGTGCGAGTTCCTCGGGGTGGGACTCGAAGTGGTTGCCTATCACTACGATATCTGCGCCGGCGGCATAGGCGGCATTCATCTGTTCGGGCGTGTGGATACCGCCTCCCACTATCAACGGGATATGCGTTGTGGCTCGCACAGAGCGTATAATCTCCTCAGACACAGGGCGTTGCGCCCCGCTGCCTGCCTCTATGTATATCAGGTGCATACCCAATAACTCTGCTGCAATGGCGGTATCTACTATCTCTTCTACTTGCTCCTGCGGCAGAGGACGCGTCCCCGTAGCACGCATCACCGCCGTCTCCACGCCGCCGTCCACCAGGATATACCCCATCGGGATTGTTTCTATGCCGGACTGCAGCACACGCCGTGCCGCCCGCACCTGCTGCCCGATAAGCATATCTGCATTTCGCCCGCTTATGACAGAGAGGAAGAGCAGCGCATCCGCTAGAGGTGTAAACTGCTCCACCCGCCCCGGGAAAAGGACTATCGGCAAGTCCGTCAGCGTCCGCAGGCGACGCACAAACGCCTCGCAATTGCCTCCCGTACTGCCCCCCACAAAGAGGAAATCGGGCAGATTATCTCCCCGCAGCACGGGCAATTGCCCTGCCTTTTCCGGATCCAACAAGACAGCCAAACGCTTTCGCCCTGCTCTCCACCCTTCTTCTATGCCCTTAAGTATATTCAAATTAATAATTAACAGTTAATAATTAATATGCAGGGGAACGGACAATGCACAATTCGTAATGTACTTCACAATGCACAATGACATACTGTGTATGTTAATTTTTAATTGTTAATTGAACATTCTCCCTGTTCTTTCCCTGATGTTACCCTGATGTTAGGACAATGCACAATGCACAATGCACAATGCACAATGCATAATTCATAATTCATAATTCACACTGTGTATCATCTTGTCCAGTGGAAACTCTCCACCAGGCGGATGACATCTGTGCGGAGGTAGTCGTTGACGGGGGCAAGCGAGTCGGCATTGGGTACGGCACTGATATACACTGCCCCACGAAAGAAATGGTGCGTCGAGTCGGTGAGGAAAAACTGACACGACGAGGCGGTATTCCCCTCCAACCCAAACAGCACCCCATACACACGCCGGTCGGGGCTGGCGTAGTCCTGTTCCGGTATGGCAGACGCGTGCGAGGCATTCTTATAAACAAACTCCAAGGCATCGGCAGTCAGTTCGCGCAAGTTCCCCCGCACGGGTTTGTACGAGCAGTGAATAGTGGCATTGAGCGACGGATAGACAATGTTTATCCAATACGCCTCGCCTGCCACCTGTCTAGGTTGGGCTTGTGCGTTAGCAGATAGTTGAAAATCATACGGGTACGCCCCCGCAGGTACACACGCCGAAGAGGAATGCGCTCCCGCTGATACACGCTGCGAAGAGGAATACGCTCCTGCAGGCACGCACTGCGAAAAGGGTGTATATGCCGTGTCCGGCATGGTCAGTCGCACATAACCGTAGGGTTTTGGGACACTCGTTTGCGTGCATCCCGCCGACACCAGCACACTCACCAAACAGATAATATTGCGCAATAGTTTTTTATACATAACTGCCGGCGGCTCCGTTTTGAACGGACGGCTAATAGCCGTATTGTCATTAATTAACCCAAATATAGTCAAATATGATTCAAATAAAAAGATTACACTCTTTTCGTGATAATTTTATGACAATATGTATAGCGTCCGCTCAAAAAAGCCACTATTTGAATAATTTTTCGTGTATTTGGAGAAGATATTCCCCGACTTGTAAGTTAATTATTGTATCCTCCCTGCATCCTCATTGCATCCACCTTACTTTCTCTGTAAAAAGGAGGGACAAAGACGGGTCAAACTCAAGGCATACTCGTGGCAAAGGCGGGACAAACTCAAGGCCTCCCCTGCATATTAATTGTTAATTTTTAATTGTTAATTCGTCATTTATTATTCGTCACGAGATATACACCGGAGAAGACGAGCAAGACGGCGACGGCTTGATAGACACCGAACACGGCAAGCCCCATCACGACTGACACGATGCACGCAATGACGGGTTGGAAATAGTTGTATATCGCCACTTGCGTCGGGCGCAACGCCTGCTGTGCCCAGCCCATAAAAATATACGCCATATAGGTGCCAAAGAACACCACGAACCCTGCTTCTAAGAACGAACGCAGCGGTACGGTTGCCCACTCGATGCCGACGATGTGGTGCACCGTGAACGGCCAGATAGTCAGTGTGGCGAAAAGCATCATCCATTTCATACAGGTAATGACGCTGTACTTGCGGATTAACTTATTGAATATCACCAGGTAAGTCGCGAACGAGCATTGGGCGATGACGCACATGGCTGCCCCCAGGGCATCGGAATACGGGTTGGCTGCCGTCGTGGTGGAGGCGGTGTGGGAAGTAAGAATCACCATCAACGCTCCCGAGAGAGCCAAGGCGATACCCAGCACTTTCTGCCAAGTCAGGCGTTCGTGGAGAAATATCGCCGAGAGAATGAGCGAGATGATCGGCAGTGTGGTCGTCATAATGCTCGCATTCACGGGCGATGTGTAACTCACGCCCACGGTGTACAGTCCCTGGTTGAAGGTGATGCTGCAGAGCGAGGCGAGGAAGAACAGCCCCACATCATGCAGCGGCACATGCTCTTGTTTTTTACCTGCCAACTGCAAGCCCAAGGAGGTAAGCCAGAAGCAGAGCGCACCGCCTGCAACACGGAACGAGACCAAGTCTAACCCACTGAAATCCACCCGCATAGCATCTTTGGCGAGGGGTGCCATCAGTCCCCAACAAACGCACGCCATGAATATCGATGCATGGCGCAAATAAAGATTTTTCATCTGTAATACTAAAAACTAATACCTTATATATAGTGTACTATATTCGGCTGCAAAGGTACTACTTTTTTTCTAAATACGCGCGATATAGATGACCAAAAAGTCGAAAAAGTTTGCTGCGCCGCCAAGGAGTAGGGGTGTAGGAGCATCATTCCGCATTCGTATCCACTCGGTATCATCTCGCTATCCACTCGAAGAAACCATACAGAGAGCGCAAACAGAGCCGCTACCCATTGTGCGGCAGCGGCTCTGTTGTAGTCTGTATTTGTCTGAATATCAGCGTATCATGTCGCAGCCCATGTAAGGTTGCAGGGCGGCGGGGATACGAATACCCTCTTCGGTCTGGTTGTTCTCCAGCAGGGCAGCCACGATACGCGGCAGGGCGAGTGCGGAGCCGTTGAGTGTGTGGCAGAGCGTCACCTTTTTGTCCTCGCTGCGGCGATAGCGGCAGTGCAGACGGTTGGCCTGATAGGTGTCGAAGTTCGAGGTGGAAGATACCTCGAGCCAGCGGTGCTGTGCCTCCGAATAGACCTCAAAGTCGTAGCAGAGCGATGCGGTGAAACTGATATCGCCGCCGCAAAGTCGCAAGATACGGTACGGCAGTTCCAGCTTTTGGAGCAGCCCCTCCACATGGTCGAGCATCTCTTGGTGCGACACGGCCGAGTGCTCCGGCGTATCGATGCGCACAATCTCTATCTTGCTGAACTCGTGCAGACGGTTCAGTCCGCGTACATCCTTGCCGTAGGAGCCGGCCTCGCGGCGGAAACACTCGGTGTAAGCGCAGTTCTTGATAGGCAGTTGGCTCTCCTCCAAAATCTCATCGCGGTAGAGGTTGGTTACGGGCACTTCGGCGGTCGGGATGAGATAGAGGTCATCCACCTCGCAGTGGTACATCTGCCCCTCCTTGTCGGGCAGTTGCCCCGTGCCGTATCCGCTGGCGGGATTGACCACCGTCGGCGGCATAATCTCGGTGTAACCCGCCTTGGCTGCTTCTGCCAAGAAGAAGTTAATCAGTGCGCGTTGCAGGCGTGCACCTTGCCCGATATAGACGGGGAAGCCCGCACCCGAAATCTTCACACCAAGGTCGAAATCGATCAGGTTGTACTTCTTGGCGAGTTCCCAGTGGGGCAGTTTCTCGCTCTCTCTGATACGCTCTGCCGCAATCGCCTCATCGGCTTCCGTAGGCCAGTCTTTCAGCGCAACGGGTTTGCCCGCAGCCAGACTGTCTATCACGGCTTGGTTGGGCCAGTTGCCCATCTTCACGGCGAGGTTGTCCTCAGCGCCGTTGCCCACCGGCACGATGTCGTACGGCACATTCGGAATGGTCAGCAGCAAGTCGCGTTGTGCTTGCTCTGCCGCCGCCATCTGCTCGTCGTAGGTGGCGATGCTCTGTTTGAGCGCACCCGTCTGTGCTTTGGCGGCCTCGGCTTCGTCTTTCTTGCCTTGCCCCATCAGCATACCGATGGACTTCGATATCTTGTTCATCTCGGCGGCTGCCGTATCTTTTTTCTGTTGTGCGGCTTTGCGCTCGGTGTCGAGGGCGAGCACTTTGTCGATGGCTTCGCGTGCTGCCGCAAAATGTTTCTTTTCGAGTCCGGCGATTACTTTCTCTTTATCGTCGTAGATTTGTTTGAGTGTAAGCATATTTCACTTCGTGTTTATTTGCTCGCTGTCGCTCGCGTTAGTCGCTGCGCGTTAGTTGCTCACTGCGTTCGCGTTAATTAGCGTTTGTAATTTTAGTCCCATTCCTCGGCACACCCCCTCCTGCCGCGGGGTCCCCACAAGCATTGCGCCGTGGGGTGCTCTGGAGGGGTAGGGGAGGTCAAACAAAACAACAATCTCCCGCCGAATTGCCGAAGCAATCGGTAGGAGAAAGTTATTCCTGTTTTTCTCTCGCCGATTAAGCTTCAGCTATCGGCTCGATAGAGACATACGATTTGTTATTTTTCTTTTTGCGGAAAGCCACGATACCATCTACGAGTGCGTAGAGTGTGTGGTCGCTACCCATACCCATGTTCTCACCGGGGTTGTGTACCGTACCGCGTTGGCGAACGATAATGTTGCCTGCTTTGGCAAATTGTCCGCCCCAAATTTTTACGCCAAGTCGTTTGCTTTCTGATTCACGGCCGTTCTTAGAACTACCGACACCTTTCTTATGTGCCATACTGTCTGTTCCTTTCTTTTAAGTGGTTCTCTTAAGCAATAAACTTAAGCAATAACGATTTCTTTAACTACGATGTTCGTCAAGTCCTGACGGTGACCGTTCAATTTCTTGTAGCCTTTGCGACGCTTTTTGTGGAAGACGAGAATCTTCTCCGCGCGGCACTCGTTGTCGAGTACTTCGCAAACTACCTTTGCTCCAGCAACATAGGGAGCACCTACCGTAATGGTACCCTCGTTGTCTACGAGCAGTACGTTGTCGAATACAACCTCAGCACCTTTCTCGGTGTCCATGCGGTTGATGAACAATTTTTTGCCAGCCTCTACTTTGAATTGCTGACCTTTCATTTCTACAATTGCGTACATTATCACAATTTTTATTGAATTACATCGTGTCGGGCGGCTTGACAGGACTTTGACGCTGCTGATTGTTTCCGCACCCTCGGCTTGTGTTCCCTTTTTGTCGCACGGCACATCTCGTGCCTTGTACAAATAGTTTCCACTCCCGCTTCGGTTGCGTTCGCATATCTCATACGCTGCCTATGGCGACTTTCTGAGCCCGAACCCGAAAAAGCGTGCAAAATTACTGCTTTTTTCTTATTCCTGCAAGTTATGCACCTATTTTTTTGCACTTTTTCTGCAAATAGGCAGCGTCTTCGGCGCTCAAGCGGGGCGCAATCTCTTGATATACAAAGGCGTGGTAGTGGTTCAGCCAGGCTATCTCGGCAGGTGTCATGAACGACATCTCTATCAGGTTCGTGTCGTAGAAACAGAGTGTAAGTGTCTCAAAACCAAGGAAATCGTCTTCGGTTGTGGCGGCAGCCTTACGCGCCACGGGGCGGACGGTAATCAGGTTCTCGATACGAATTCCCCACTCGTCGGTGCGGTAGATGCCCGGCTCGTCGGACACTATCTGCCCCACTTCCAGCACCGTCGGGTTGTTGTCCGTGCGCACATTCTGCGGCCCCTCGTGGCAGCCGAGGAAATGCCCTACGCCATGTCCCGTGCCGTGTCCGAAAGTGATACCCGCCGCCCACATATACTGTTTGGCAAGGGCATCCAACTGATTGCCGCGTGTGCCGCGGGGGAACTCGGCCGTCTGCAGAGCGATATGCCCTTTGAGCGTATAGGTGTAGTCGAGTTTCGCCTGCGCAGGAATAGCACCGCCCAGCCATACGGTTCGCGTGATATCCGTCGTGCCGTCGAGATATTGCCCGCCAGAGTCGAGCAGCAGCATACCCTCTGGCCGTACCTCGGCGCAATTATCTGCCGTGGCAGCATAATGCACAATGGCACCATTGCCTTTGTAACCTGCAATCGTGCCAAAGGACTCCTCTACAAAGTGATTTCCCATCGCGCGGAACTCGTGCAGTTTCTCCATCAGCGACCACTCCGTCTGCTTTTGTCCGCCTGCGAACGCCTCCTCTTCGAGCCAGCGGAAGAAACGGGTCAGCGCGACGGCATCCTCACGCATGGCAATACGCTCGCCCGCCAATTCCGTGGCGTTCTTCTTGCTCTTCGCCACCAGGATAGGCGACTGCGCATTGAGTTTGCGGCAGGCGGCGGGGATAGCCTCATAGAGTGCCTCGTTCACTTTTGCCCCGTCGAAGAGAATCGTCCCTTGCAAGCGGGCGATATAGGGGAACACCTGCTCGTAATCCTGCACCTCGATGCCCGCGCGGTGGAGGTATTCCGACGCAGCCGCAGTCAGTTTCTTCGCAGCCACAAACAGCGTGCAGCGCGTCTTCTCCAACACTACATAACTGATTACCACGGGGTTATACTCCACATCATTGCCTCGTATATTGAGCAGCCAGGCTATCTCATCGAGGGCGGAGATAATCATGGCATCGGCTTTCTTCTTCGCCATTGCCTCCCGAATACGCCCCAACTTGTGCTGCGTACTCTCGCCCGCATACTGCTCCTCGTATTCGTAGAGCGGACTTTCGGGGATAGCAGGGCGACCCTCCACCCACAGCGGGCGAATTAAGTCTATGGAGAGCGTCGTCAGCCCTGCCTCGCCCAGTTCCGCACGGAGGGCGTTGAACGCATTGACGCTGTACATCTCGGGGTTCAAGCCGACAACGCCTTGTATGTTTTGGCAGAGCCACTCGGCAATGGTCGGGCAGTCGATATCCGACTCGCGCATCAGTTCAATCGTAGAGCCTGCCAGTTCGATATTCGCTTGCAGGTAGTAGCGAGAGTCTGTCCGGAGGAACGCCTTGTCTTGTGTTACCACCACGGTGCCTGTCTCGCCCTTGAAGCCTGATAACCAGGTTGTTTCCATCCAGTGAGCCGCCATGTATTCGGAAGCGTGCGGGTCAGTCCCCGGCACGATATAGGCACTCAAATTATGTTGGCGCATTTCGGTGCGTAGAGCCGCTAGTTTCTCAAGTACTGTCATGTTGTATTTTAGTTTGTCAATTTGTATTTCATTTCGTGTCCATACGCCGCAGGCGTCCGTTCCCGTCATCCCCCTGTATTTGCTTTTATATTTGATTCTATTTGAGATAATTTTTCGTGTATTTGTTT
>CAVFIY010000027.1:0-12346 GCA_963622435.1 Bacteroides uniformis
GATTGTTGCGCTCCAAGAACGACGGACGGCGGCGGTTGGGATAGAGCATATAGCTGCGCTGGTCGGCACGGTAGAGTGCCGAATGACGCATAGTATCTAACAAGTCCGCCGCCTCAGCCGGCGTGAGCGAGCGGGAAGAGAGTATCGCCACCTGACCCTCGAGCATCTCGTAGAGAGGGGTAACAGACACAGCAGAAAGGACTCCCCCCTGCCCCCTCAGAGAGGGGGTGGTGAATGAAATCAAGTTGTAGGCGTGGTAGAGGCCGTCGGGGCGCTTGGCCACGGCGATAGAGGCATCGAGATAGGTTTGCACCTTGCTCAAGAATTGCTGCAAGAGGTCGGTACTCAACTCGACTTTCTCGCCCGAATGACCTGCATAAACCGACCGACGGTAGGTCTCGCCCGCCGTGCCGACCGTATCGATAAAGCGGCGGCGCGTTTCGTCGGTGAAGATAAGGGATGCGCCTGCACACTCGGCATCGTGCGCGGCAAAAGCCGCCGACACATCACGCAGGAAGACTACTACCTCGCGGGACAGCGCATAGGAGGCGTCCACACCCGAGTACAGTTGCTCGAGGAACGCCACGAAGCGGCGCATATAATAGAGCGTGACCATCGACGCGCCATAGCCCACGAGCGCATTGTTGGCATCGTTCCACTCGGGGCGGAGCGTATTCATCCAGATTCCCGCCTCGGGGATGAAATTGCTCAACTTGGTAAGCAGCGTGATGAGAATCTTCTCCGTGAAGGTAACGAGCAGCGGCTGACCGTCTTTGCCCTGCACGAGGCGTGCGTCCTGCCCGTAGGTAGGAAGCAGGGAGAATATATGCTTGTGCAAGTCGTCGTCGAAATAGATAGAATCCTTGGGGTTCGCCACAATCTCGGAGTAGGTTCGGAAACGGTACGGGACATTGGCGAAAGCATACTCACGGTTGCCCAATATCGCCCGCAAGGCTGCGGGGTCGTGCTTGTAACTCAACTCCAAGAGGCGGCAGAGGTAGATAATCTGGTGGTCGCCCCAATAGCCGATGTTCGACCACGGGTTCTCCGGCTCGATGACTTCCCAATCGATGCCCTCGGATGTTACCTTATAGGGGTTATAGCCGTCTGCCGTAGTGGCATTGAGGAACTTGGCGATGATGCCGTTGGTGTAGTCGGGATAGGAGAGCGAGAGGGCTTCCCAGTTCTGGAAAATGTCGCGCCAGTTGCCCTGATAGGAGATAAGACGATGCCCGTCCTTGTCGTTGACACGGATGTCGAACAAGTTCCACGGGCGGCTCGGGTCGCCATGGCGGCGAGAGAAAGTAAGCGGCAGGTACTCCATGAAAAGGCGGTGGAGTTGGTGGTCCTGCAAATCGAGAATGCGCTCCTCTAACTTACTATACGATATGGTTTCGGGCAGCGAGGCAAGGAAACTCTTGTACTGCTCCGCAAGGGCGTGGTTGAAGACCTCGATATGGTGCGCAAAGGCAGGGCTGCTAATCTGATAGTTGTCGCAATAGAAGCCGCCGCGCATGGTATTGAACAGCGTGTTGGCAAAATGACGGGCGTCATCCCACTCGTCCGCCGTATGCTGCTCACCGTCGTTTTGTGCCACGATGGCACGGAGCGTGTCGGTGGCCTTAGCGATGGCCTGCTCGACCTCAGCGGCGGCATTCGGCTCGGACAGGAAAGCGAGGCTGCGGCGTACATCGGCGGCGTCCTGCATGACATCGCAGACATTGTACCACTGCGCACTCTCGAGCGGCGCAAGCGTCAGCCCCGCATGGGCAAAGATAGCACCACGCATGCCCTTGGACTCCGGCTCCGGCAGGACAAGTTCGCCCTTACGGAAAGCATCCAACTGCGTGGAGGAGGTAAGATATTCGGCATCGGGCAAGCCCAACGTATAGACACTGTTGCAACGCAAAGACTCACTCGGCTCAGCGCGGTCGACCAAAATGGCCTCCATACGGAAGAGCACCATGGGTCGGTTCGGGACTTGTTCGGTCTTCTTATAGGCATCGACCAGCGTGGAGAACACATTTTGCGTCTTCTGCTCCACGCCCGAAGGCATAACATTCTGCAATCCGTCAAGAATCTCCACCTCAACAGGCATATCGTTGTCGTTCAGCAGTTTAGCCCGACGCACCCATCCGAAACGGTCGGCCGCTGCCCACTCGTAGAGGAAAGTCAGCCCGAGATCGAGGTTCTGCTCCATAAAGAGGAGTTTGTTGCCCGTAACCGACTTGGCTATGCTGCGGTGGATACGGTACAGACCCATGTAGCGGTCGGAGAAAGGCTCCCAAAGGACAGTACGACTCCCCCCCTGCCCCCTCAGAGAGGGGGTGGCTTCGGTATCGAGCAAGACCCTGATGAGGGTTTTGGCACCGGTGTGGTCGGCGTTCTCCGTGATTTTATCGTCGGTGTAGTACGGGAAAAGTACCTGCTCGGGGTTGCGGCGGCCGCAAGTCAGCCCACCCGTGGAGGCAATATACATCCACAAGTCGGTATCACTCGCCAAAGAGATAAAGAACGGATGCATTTGGTCGTAGTTCTCTATCATATAGTATTTCTCGCCGTTTAGCGTCAAATACTTACCCGTCACTTGGTTGGTTTCTATTGTGTTCATTGCGTATAGAATTTCGTTTGTATAAGCCTGTTCTTTCGGTCGTGTTGACTTAATCACCCGTTAATCACCCGTTAATCACCCGTTAATCACCCGTTAACAACCCGATGCAGTCAGCACTCTGTCAGCAGTCCGGTTCCTCGGTGGCGGGAGGTTGTCCCTACCCTATGGCTGCCTTATCCTTGCTCGGTGGCGCGGCGTTGCTCTAACTCTTGCTTCATAAGCGCGAGGGTCGGCTTATCGAGGTTATAAAACGCCAGGAGGATGGCGCAGGATGCATACAGCACGCCCGGCACGAGGCCGAAGAGGATACGGATACAAGACATAATTTCCGGCACGGATTGTATCTCGGAGGTCGTCATCGTAGCGGGGTCGAAGCCGACACCGCTCATAATAGCACCCAGGATGGCTGCGCCGACAGACCAACCGATCTTCTGGGCAAAGACCGCAGCAGATAGGCACAGCCCCGTGGTGCGGCGGTTGAACTTCCAATCGCCATAGTCTGCCGCATCGGCAAGCATTGTCCAGAGCAGTGAGATAGCAGGCGCATAGGACACCTTTGCCAAGCAGTTGAAGATATTAATCAGCACGAAATTAGTGCCTGCGAAGAAGAGCATGCAGAAGAAGAATCCCGACAGCAGCGAGCAGACTATATACAAGTTCCGCCCGCCGTAGCGTGCCACAAGCGGCTTGGTGAAAGGAATGGCGATGATAAGTGCCACTGTCCCAAGCAGGTTGAACAGTTGGCTCTTCGACTCGGCATCGCAGAAGTACTTGAAGTAATAGGTGGCGGAGATGTTCTGGATAGCGAACATGATAAAGGACACGATACCGACCAGCGTCAGCACCACCCACGGGCGGTTACGGAACAGCGAGCCGAAATCACGGAAGAGGTTGGTATCCTGCTTGGCGGCCGGTGCCACCCGCTCACGGGTGGAGAAGAAAGTAATAAACAACAACACAACACTAACTACACCGAACAACGCCACCAAGCAACGGAAACCATATTGATACGCCGAACTGACCAACGCCGCATTGTCGGCAGAGGTCTCGGCAAAGAGTTTACGCGCCTCGTCGTTCACCATGGTCGCATAGTCCAACCCCGACACACAAAGCGTGCCGAGGTAATAGACGCCATAGAGTGCCAAACCCGAGACAATGAGTTGCCCGATATTGGCTGCCACGAAGCGGTAGGAATTCAACCCCGCACGCTCGATAGAATCATTGGTCATCACCGCGCCGAGCGATGAATAGGGGATATTGACAATCGCATAGACGATACGCAAGAGGATAAAAGTAACCAGCACATACGCCACTTGGGCATTGCCCGTAAGAGAGGGTCCCCAAAAGGCAAGGAGCGCACAGACGGCAAAGGGGACTGCGCCGAAGAGAATGAACGGACGGAACTTGCCCCAGCGGGTGTTGGTACGGTCTGCCCAAATACCCACAATCGGATCCATAACGGCATCCATAATCGTACCCAGAATGGCAATGGTGGTCGCCCACGCGATACTGATTCCCGCTACATCGGTGTAGTAGAAAATCAGCCAGAAATTGACCATATCCCACACGAAATGGGAGGCGGTGTCGCCGAGGCTATAACCTAATTTCTCTTTGATGGTTAGTTTCATGGGGATTGCGTTGAGTATTGTTTGGGGTCTTTATTTACGGTTGTCGGGGTTCGGTAACTTACGCGAGCGGGAGCGAGCAACTAACGCGAAGCGATTAACGCTGTGCGACTTACGCGGAGCGTCTAACGCGCAGCATACACACGCACATAGTCCACATACATCTTGACGGGGGTGCCGTCGGCAGGGAGTGCCGAGATGCGTTGGAAGTTCGGGTCGGCCGCCGTCACCTGCTCGGGGTACTTGGGCGAGGTAGGCATACCGGGGAAGTGTCCGCCTACGGCTAAGTTGAACAGGATATAGAACGGCTTATTGAAGTAATGCCCCGGCTCGTTGATGTCCTTATCACGCAGGGAGAGTGCGAAGTAAGGCGCGACATCGGGGTAGCGGTCTTGGTCGAGGTACATCGCCAGGCTGTCTGCCGACCATACGACTGTGAAGAGATGGAAGCCGTCCTGCACGGAATAGGCGGGTTCGCAAACGCCTGCCTTATTGGGATAGCGGCCGTCGTTGAACGCCTCGCCCCAATGGGCTGCCCCGTTAAAGTAGCGGTCTTGCAGCCCCTTGCGGATACCATCTTGGTGTCCCATCTCGACTATATCAATCTCACCGCAGCGAGGCCATACGACCTGCCCCGACTGTGCCAGTTGGGCGGCACAGGAGTCCACCGTATCATCATTGCCGAGGTCGCGGGCAATGTCGTTCCCCAACATCCAGAATGCGGGCCACAAGCCGTCCGCCGTCTGCGGGAAAGCGATACGCGCCTCGATCTTACCGTACTGCACCGTCATCTTGTCCTGCGTGTTGATACGCGCCGAAGTGGCAGGGCGGTTGCGGTAGTCCTCCCGTTTGGCGGACAAGACAAGGCAGCGCTCGCCCGTAACAGGGTGGTTCTCAATAGACACATTGCGAGGCGTGTAGTACTGCATCTCGTAGTTGCCTCCCCCGCGGGCATTGTCCTCGATATTCCAAAAAGCGGCATTGAGGGTGTCGCCCTCGAAAGTGTCCTCCCAGACAAGGGTGTACGCGTCCTTCGGGGCGCAGGCGGATAGTCCTACCAGGGTTGCCAAGGCGGCTGCCAAATATATTCTCTTACCTTTCATCCGTTTCGCTGTCCGTTGGGTGGACATTCCTTTGCGCCGAGAGGGAAACCCAATCCCCTCGCGGCAATAAAACAATTACTATTCACTCTTTCAAACCATTCAAACTGCGTAAGTTAAGCGCCCCTTTCAGCATCTCCAGGCGCACCGTATGCGTGCCTTTGGCACAGACGACACCCGTGTTCAGCGTACCCCAGGCTGTCATGTCGGTGGTCTTGGGGGCTGCTATAATCGCTTGTGCCGCTCCGTCCACATAGACGCACATCTCACTGCTTGCCGTCGTGGCATAGACCAACTGCAACGGCTCGTCCGACACTGCCCGCACCTGATACTCGACCCACTGCCCCGACTGCAAGCCCTGCAGGTACGGGGTCTTATCCTCCGCCACGGCGAGCGTCAGCGCATTATCACTCACCCCCATATATTGGTGCGCCCCCACCCCGTCCGTCAGCAACAGGTACGCTTGCTTGTCGAAGGAAGAGAACTGCGTATATAGCAGCCCCAAGTCGGTCAATTCGATGGGCGAGGTATGCGTCAGCAACTGCATATACGGGGCTTTATCGACGGCTGCACTAGAGCGGGGAATGAACCAGGCATAGCGTTCCACCAACGGCTCTTGCTCCAAGTAGTTCAGCACCGTACACATATAACTCATCTGGTCGCCCGCACTGCTCGGGACAGGTTCCCAGGCGCAGAACTCCGTCAGCCAGACGGGCTTCCCGTACTTACGAAACATCTCGATATAGTTCTTCAGCGCCGAGGGGGAAGACATATAGCAATGCACTGCAATGGCATCCACATCGCTCAACGACACTCCCGGCTGCGAGAAGAACTCGTCCAACCACTTCACGGGGTCGCTATAGCCCGACAGAGTGCCGTAGTTCATGGCGGGGGACACGAGTTTCAGCCCCAGTTCCTTTGCCAACGACACGACCTCACCCCAATGCGCTGCCGCCTCCGCGGGGGTCATATTGCATTGGTCAGTCAGGTTCGGTTCGTTGAAACCCAGTAGGTAACGGGTATTCGGGTGCGCCTTAACATAGGCGCGTATCTTATCCGCATCGTAGTTGGCGTTCCAAGTCATCGGGCAGTAGTCCATCTCATTGGTGTCGAACCAAAGGGCGGCGTCATCGCCCTGGGTGTTGCCCCAGTTGTATGCCCAAGAGCAGGACTCGGAGAGCAGCGGCAAATCCTCTATCTGCGAGAAGTTGAACGCTACACCTCGCTTGGCACTCTTGCGCATCTCGTCACGGCTGTCGGCATCGGGAGGATAGACACAGACGCACCCGCTCGATACCAGACCGAGGACGCAGACAAGGATTCTATGCCAAGCGTTGTATTTCATTACTCATTGCGTTGATAGACACGCACCCAATCGACTTTCATCAGCCGCGGCGTATCGAAGATAGCATCGTTCACATCGCCGCCGAGCGTACCGCCGACCGCCAAGTTGATAATGAAGAAATGGGGCTTATTGAACGGCCAGTAGTCGTTGTCGTCCACCACTTCCTCCACCTGCTCGGAGAACACATTGTCGTCCACATAGAAACGGATGACATCGCGCCCCTGCTTCTCCTCTTTCGTCCACTCGATGCCGTAGATATGGTAGTTCTCCTCGATGTTCTCACCCCAATAGGAACGGCTGCTCTTGCTGCCCGAACGGTCGGTGGTGGAGTGCAATGTCCCCAATACACGGTTCTGCACATTTCCCACATACTCCATAATGTCTATCTCTCCGCACTGCGGCCAACTGCCCTTGTTGCCCATCATCCAGAATGCCGGCCACAAGCCGCCTCCCGAAGGCAAGGAGATACGCGCTTCCATCTTACCATAAGTGAAGGTCTTCTTGTCCTTACTCATAATACGGGCAGAGGTGTATGCGTTATTCTCGTACTGCTCCTTGCGTGCCTCTATGACCAAGTTGCCGTTCTCCACACGCAAGTTCTCCGAGCGACCCGTATAGTATTGCGCCTCTTGGTTACCCCAGCCTGCACCGCCTGTCTGGATAGTCCACACGGTTTCGTCCAAAGTATTGCCCTCGAACTCATCGCTCCACACCAGTTGATATTCACCGTAGTCGTGCTCCACAGCCACCAGGGCGGTAACCGTGTCGATGTTCGTTGCCAAGGTAATGGTGGCATTGCCACTCTTGAGCGCCGTAACCAGACCATCACTCGACACCGTGGCTACGCTCTCGTCGCTAGAAACCCAACTCAGCGGCAACTCATAGGAATTACCGTATTGGAACCGGAAAGTCTCCCCCTCCTTAAGCGATACCATCGCCGGCGTGATACGCAGTGTCGCCCCGTCCGTGCCGCTGACAAAGACATGGCAGTTCACCTCCGTTCTTCCCGAGCGTGCCACTATCATGGCTGCGCCTATTGCATTGGCGGTAACGACACCGTGGTAAACGGTAGCGACCGAGTCGTTGGAGGATGTCCACTCCACATTCGTGGCATTACCCACCACCTCAATCGTCTGTATGTCCCCCACGGTCATTTGTACCGAGTTGGGGTTCAAGGAGAACTGCGGCTCGTTCCAACAAGCCGTTGCCAAAGTGCATAACGCCAAAAGCAAATAGATCTTTCTACGCATATCCGTTTTGTTTAGGGCTATAAGGAGGTAATCAGCCTCCTTATAGCAAATGAGGGGTCTTACTTCTTATAGAAATAAACAGCGTCCAAGTTCAATTGCGAACCTGCGTTCCCTCCCGACAATGCACACAGGATGTTATCCCCGTCTGCTTTGAGCGATGCTTTCGACAGAGCGGTAGCAAATTGCGCCATAGGAACGTCGAACTCATACCAAGCACCATTGCGGGTAAAGTCTCCGATGACAGCACCTTTCTCGATAGTGGCTGTACCGATAGCGAAAGAAGTCTCTGCCGTACCAAAGGTGTAGAGTTGGTGATTACCCTGAGTAGTGGCTTTGATACCGATATGCAGATAGTAGTTGTCGGGGTCTGCCACGATAGCCTGACGCAGGGTCTCTGCTGCCTTAACGGCGGTTGCTCCGATGAAGAAGCCGCAGCCCGACCAAGTCGTATTCGGTGCTACTTGCAGGGAAACATATCCGTCGCTGTTGCCGAAGAAGTTCAAGCCCGTACCTTCGCCTGCCACATAGGTCTCACCCGCAGACCAAATATACAAGAAGTTATTGGTGTCGTCTATACGGAAGTCACCTACAATCTTGGACTGTACTTTCTCTGCCGTAGTGGCATCCATAACAATCGGCCAGATTTGGCTGCCCTTTACCTCCTTCGAGCCGCCTTGGTCGCCACCGCCTTGGGCTGTAACCTTAACGACGCAAGTCTTGGTTGTACCACCTGCGGTAGCGGAGATGATAGCCGTACCTTCTGCCACTGCGGTAACAAGACCGCTGTTGGAAACGGTAGCCACTTCCTCTTTGGACGACTTCCATTCGTCCACCGTGATGTTGGCAACGAGTTGTTGGGTTTCACCTACCTTGAGCGTAGCCGACGAGGGAGTAAGTTCCAAATTCTTGTTGTCATCGTTCTTGTCTTTGCAAGCATTCAGCCCGAACAAAGTCAGAGCAGCGAGTGCGAATGCACAAATTTTGTTTGCTTTCATAATAGAAATGTGTTTTATGGTTAGTTAATACGATCTTTCTTGGGTTGTGTGGAGTGTTGCACCAGGGGACGATATTAATAGCCCGGGTTCTGCTCCATCTTGGTCGGGTTGAGTTGTATTTCCTCCTGCGGGATGGGGAAGAGTTCGTGTTTGCCTTTGACAAAGGCTTGGATATGCGACTGTGCGTCTGCCGACTCCGTCTTGGCATAGGCGTCCATGTGTTCCTTCAGCCCATTGCCATCAACGCCCTCCCAACGGACGAGGTCGAACCAACGGTGTCCCTCCATGGCCAACTCCATACGGCGTTCGTGGCGCAAGCACTGTTCCAAGGTCGGGGAGGGTATCTCCGTGCCGTTGATTTGAATGCTATACGAACCCACCTCGCCTAAGCCTGCACGCTCACGCACCTTGTTGATGTAAGTCTTGGCGGTTGCTTCATCGCCCGTACCCAAGCAGGCTTCGGCGTACATCAGCATCACATCGGCGTAGCGAATCTGCTTGTTGTTCAAGGGACCGCGGCTGGCATGGATGCCCCATTGCCCCCAACCTGCCCCCACAACGGCGGTATCACGGTACATGGCGTATTTGTTGTTCAAGTAACGAGAACCGAGATATATCTCTTGGGCAGGAGTCTCTATCAGCGAATCCGCAGGATTGAGTATCGCTACATCACGGCGGATGCTGTCTGCAGGCTCAAACTCGTCGTACAGGTTCTGCGTTGGTTTGTCGAATCCCCATCCGCCACCGATACGAGAGGAACGGGAGCGAACCAGTATCTGGGTGAACGAACCGCTTGTGTGTCCGAAGTTGATAGGGTCTTGTCCGTCGCCGTAGTCGCCCCACTCTTCCTCTGCATACTGTATCTCGAATACCGACTCTTGTCCGTTCTCGCCTGCCAAAGTGAAGTTATCCTCGTAGTTGGGACACAATGTATATTCTCCCGACGACAGAATGGAGTCGCCCCACGCCTTGGCATCCCGATAGCAATCGGTCGGCGACTTGCTTACCTGCTTGCTCCAATAGGGCGATGCCATATAGAGATTGACCTTGAGAAGCATGGCTTGTGCCGCACCTTTCGTCGCACGCCCCAAGTCATCGTCCCCCAAGCGGCTGCGTACCCACAAGTACTTGTTGGCCATTGCCAGGTCGGAAAGGATTTGGGTATAGACGGCATCCACCGTTGCACGCGGCTGCCCCCATCGGGCTGCATCGTCTATCACCTCCGTAATCAGAGGCACACCCGCATACACACGCAGCAGACGGAAATAGTAGTAGGCGCGGAGGTAGTACGCCTCGCCCAGCAGACGCTCTTTCATACTCGCGGTGAAGTCCTTGTCTATCTGCTCCTCCATGTTCGAGATGTACCGGATAGCCAAGTTGCAACGCCCGATACCGATATACTGCGCACGATAGAAATCCAGCAGCAGGGTGTTCTGGGAAGTGGTACGCCAGTTCTCCAAGTCGTAGGCATCCGCCATATCCGTCGTACTGCCTCCGCCTTTAAGCGCGTCATCGCTCACGATGTCGCCGATAAACCACTCCGAGCAATAAGTCGTGTTGTATTCCCAGAGCAGCGGTACATAACAGCCGTTCACATTGGCAGTTGCCGCCGCCGTAGAGATGAAATAATCCTCCAAGCGGGTCGTCCCCGGCTCTATCTCCGTCAGATAGCCCTTGCAGCCCGTCAGCGCAGCACCTACTGCCAACGCCAAAACAATATATTGTGCCTTTTTCATAATGGTATCTCCATTCATCATTCGTAATTCATAATTCTTCATTCTCAATTAGAATGTGGCGTTCAGTCCGAAGGTAAATGTACGGCTCTGCGGGTAGTTTCCGTAATCGACACCGCTACCCACCTCGGGGTCGTAGCCCGAGTATTTGGTAATGGTGAAGAGGTTGCTCGCCGTAACATAGAAACGCAGGCGGGAGCAGAGGAACTTGTCTGTCACTTTCCTAGGCAGGGTGTAGCCTATCTGGGCGTTCTTTAAGCGGAAATAACTGCCGCTCTCAAGGAAACGCGTGGAATGCTCCGTATTGGTAGGGCTGCCGAGCGGGTTAGGAATAGTCCCCTCGCGGTTCTCCAGCTCCATCCAGTTCACGCCTTGGTTCAACAGCGCATCACGCACGACATCCGTATAGCCTACCCAAACATCGTCTGCCATATAACTTGCCAAGGCGTTGCTGCTGCCGTCACCCTCCAAGCGTTCACGGAGTGCGTTGTATATCTTATTGCCATACACGCCTTGGAAGAAGAGTTGGATATCCACGCCGTAGAACTCCGCCCCGAGGTTGATGCCGTATGTCAGTTTCGGGAACGGGTTACCGATATTCTTCTTATCGTTCTCGTCCAACTTACCGTCGCCGTTCAAATCTTTGTAACGCGCATCGCCCGCATGCACGCCGATGGTCTCTTCGGAATAAGCGTACAACTGTTGCAGTGCCTCTTCGTCGGACTGATAGATGCCCTCGTATTCATACCCCCAGAAGGAGTTGAGTGCCATACCGACATCGGTCTTGGTGTGCGTACCCCACAAAGGCGAGCCACCGTTGAGGGCAGTCAGTTCGTTGTGGATGTAACTGAGGTTACCGCCGATGTTGTAATGTACTTTGCCCACTTGGTTGTCGTGGTTGAGCGTGAGTTCGACACCCTGGTTACGGATATTGCCCACATTCTTAATCATTGAACCGCGGTTGCCCACATGTGCAGGCGCATTGACATAGAGGAGGGCGTCTTTGGTATCACGCAGGAAGTAATCCACCGTACCGCTCAACTTACCGTTCCAGAAAGAGAAGTCGATACCCGCATCCCACTGTTGGTTGGTTTCCCACTTACCGTCGGTATTGACTTGGACTTGTACCGCAGCACCCGTGGCGGAGGTCTGCCCTACGCCCAACGGATAGCCGAAGAACAGTTTATCACTCGACTCCATATTGGCGACAAACGACCCCGAGGGGATACCGTCGTTACCTACCTGCCCGAAGCCGGCACGGATCTTCAAGTTGTCCAACCACTCCACATCCTTCAGCCAACGCTCCTCGCTCATACGCCACGCGAGTGCCACCGAGGGGAAACAGCCCCACGGGTTCTTGCTGAAGCGGGAAGAAGCGTCCGCACGGAAGTTGGCGGTAATCATATAACGGTCGTCGTAGGAATAGAAAGCACGCCCGAGGAAAGACAGACGACGGATACGCGAAACCCCGTCACTCGAAGGCGTCTTATCGTCGGTGGCATTGCTCAAATACCAGTTACTGGAGATAGGGTTCATAATCTGCGACCCCGAGCCGCCGATGCTATAAGTATTGTACTCCTGCCAAGTTTGACCCGCCATGACGGAGAAGTTATGCTTGCCTATCTTCTTGGCCTAAGTAATGGTAGTTTCCTCCAAGAGGGAACAATCACGCTCCATAGAGGACGAG
>CAVFIY010000028.1:0-12290 GCA_963622435.1 Bacteroides uniformis
AAACTCGTTTCTTGTTTTCCATTTGTGGTTATGTTTTGTATTATTATATGCGTATGTTTTGTATTTATATGTGTATGTTTGTATTATTGCGTTTGTTTTTATATTATTGTACGCGTATGGTTTTGTATTATTTTGCGTAAGTTTTTTATTTTGTATTACTGCTGTTACTTTTGTATTATTACTGTTACTTTTGTATTACTACTGTTGCAATAAAAAGAATAGAGCAGCACATCCGACAGCCTGGGGGCGTGGGTGTCCTCACCCGCGGCGGCTCTCCAGAGCCGGTTGACTATGCTGTGTTTCTCGATACTACTATTTATTCCCCCCTTCAAGACGGCAGTCGTACACTACTACAAGTCCGCCTGCGTATCATCCACCTGCATATCGGCGATTTGTTCCTCTGCCGTGCGTGAAGCAACCCGTTGTGCCGAACTTGCCTGCGTAGCGGTGGTGTCGTTATCCCAATCCGACGGCTTTTCCAAATCCGGATTAGCAGGAGCGTAGCAGGCGGTAACCGTAAAGGCAACCGAAGTGAGCAAACACAGCCGAATTCCCCCTTGTAATAAGGCGTTCAGTTTAGTTCGTAGATACTTTTTATCCATAGAGAAAAGAGATGATAGTAATGATTGTAAGTAGTGCCTATTTAATGAGTAGTGCTAACTTAAAAGAACCGTGCTTACTAAAATGAGTGGTACTTGCTTAAAAGTGTTGTTAGTGAGTAGTACTTACGCAAAATGCGTAGTGGTGTTTACTTGTGATTTGTTGTGTTTTTGTATGGTATCTACGGGCCATTCTCCGAAAGAGTTTGCAAAGATAATACTCTTTTTTTGAATATGCAACCCCGTAGCCCTATTTTCTAAAAATATATGCCGTTTTCTTGATTTTGCGTCTGCAGGAAGCGGTGTTGAATGAAGTAATTTAGGATAAAATCAAGCCTCCCAAATAAACAAACTGACACTCTGGGAGGGGGCGTGGACTATAAACTACCTGAAACATCCGGCAGCCTGGGGGCGTGGGTGTCCCCACCCGCGTGAGCCGTCAGGCTCATTTGACTATTCTTTGTAGTCCCCTCCTCTGGAGGGGTCGGGGAGGTCTTGCCCCTCTTTGCAGTCCCCTCCCCTGGAGGGGTCGGGGAGGTCTTGTCCCTCTTTGTAGTCCCCTCCCCTGGAGGGGGCGGGGAGGTCTTGCCATTCTCTGTAGTCCCCTCCCCTGGAGGGGTCGGGGAGGTCTTGACCATTCTCTGTTGTCCCCTCCCCTGGAGGGGCATGGGGAGGTCTTGCCATCCTTTGTAGTCCCCTCCCCTGGAGGGGTCGGGGAGGTCTTGTCCCTCTTTGTAGTCCCCTCCTCTGAAGGAGGGGGGGGGAGGTCTTCTTTCTGCTGTCATGTGTATAGGATAAGTATAACATAAGTATAAGATAAGTATAACATAACCGAAGCATTAGTATGATCTGAGTATATGCAGACCATGACCAGAGGCTATGTCTTTCTTAACATCCTCCCCTCCACCCGCGTGCCGTCTGCAAAAATCCCCGTCTGCCCCGTTTTTTGTGCGGAATGTGTTGCCCTGCCCTTTGCCGAACGAAAAAAAAGTCGTATCTTTGCAGGCAGAAAAGAGGGTGGGGATGCTGTTCTCCTCTGCAAACTTGCAAATTCACACATTTATAAATAGATACACATGGCTCGTCGGGTATTGATGGCGATGTCGGGCGGGATAGACTCCACCGTTTCGGCGATGTTGCTCTTGGAGCAGGGATATGAGTTGGTGGGCGTTACATTCCGCACTTTCGACTCTATTAAGGAGTCGTGCCTCGTGCGCGAGAAGGGTTGCTGTTCCGTAGAGAGCATTATGGAGGCGAAGCACATGGCGCAAACGCTTGGTTTTGAGCATCATATCGTGGATTTCCGCCAAACTTTCAAAGACCATGTCATCGCCAATTTCATTGACGAATACACCCACGGGCGGACGCCGAACCCCTGTGTGCTGTGCAATTCGCATATCAAATGGGGCGCACTGTTGGCGGCGGCCGAGGAGTACGGCTGCGACTGTATCGCCACGGGGCATTACGCCCGCATCGCCGAGCGGAACGGGCATTGGTACTTGCGCAACGCAGCCGATACCCGCAAAGACCAGACCTATTTCCTCTGGATGCTCACTGAGCAGAACTTGCAGCATACCCTCTTCCCCTTGGGCGGACTGACCAAACCCGAGGTGCGGCAGATCGCCTTCGACCACGGCTTCGAGAAACTGAGTCGCAAGACGGAGAGCCAGGAAATCTGTTTCGTTCCGAACAATGACTACCGCACTTTCTTGGCGGAGCAGGGCGTACAAGTGCTTAAAGGTCAATATGTTACGGCGAGCGGCGAAGTGCTGGGCGAGCATACGGGGTTCTGCAATTATACGATCGGTCAGCGCAAAGGTCTGGGCATTGCCTTGGGCGAACCGCGTTATGTGACGCATATCGATGCCGTGCGCAACGAGGTTACTTTGGGCAGCCACGATGACCTCTACGCCATGCGGGTCTGCGCCGACCGTGTCCGCCTGCGCGACTTGGAGTGGCTGCAATCGTCCCCCGAGGTGCAGGCGCGTATCCGCTATAAATCTCCCGCGGTCAGTGCCACGCTGCGTGTGTTGGATGAGCAGACCACGCCCGCAGGAGAGCGGGAGTACACTATCGAACTCCTTTTCGAAGAACCCGTCTGGGGTGTTACGCCCGGGCAGTCGGTTGTATTATATAAGGAAGAACTGCTCGTCGGCGGCGGACTGCTGACCGCACACTGACGAAAAAAAGTGCCGCTGAGGCTTGCGTGGGCGAAAAAAACTGCGTATCTTTGCGAAGAAATTCCCCGTATATCTATGTCGCATATCGAAAAAGCCATATTGAGGCGCAGTGAACTGCTGTTGGGTGCAGACACGATGGCTCGTATCGCAGAAATGAAAGTGATAATCTTCGGCGTCGGCGGAGTAGGGTCGTGGTGTGCGGAGTCGCTTGTCCGCTCGGGCATCATGCACCTGACTATCGTCGATTCCGACCGCGTGTGCATTACCAATATCAACCGCCAACTGCAGGCGACCACGAAGACCGTGGGGCGTGTGAAGACCGATGTGCTGCGTGAGCGACTGTTGGAGATTAACCCCAATGCGGACATCACGGCGATACAGGGGATATATTCGGCGGAGAATAAGGCGGATTACCACCTCGAAGAGTACGATTTCATCGTCGATGCCATCGACTCGCTTAAGGATAAAGCCGACTTGATACTGACGGCAACTCGCCTGCGCAATACCACTTTCGTGTCCTCCATGGGGGCTGCGCTGAAGATGAACCCCACTCGCATACAGGTGGCGGAGTTCTGGAAGGTGCAGGGCGACCCGTTGGCGCGTGCGTTGCGGCAGCGGTTCAAGCGTGAGAAGCAATTCCCCGCCCGTAAATTCCTCTGTGTCTATAGCGACGAACTGCTTGAGAATAAGGGCGTTAACCACTCTTGCGGGACGGAGCATTGTATGTGTCCGAAAGTGACGGAGGCGCAATTGCGTGCTGCGCAAGAGGCGGAAGCGGCAGGAGAAAAGAGTGCATTGGGGCGTACCGACCTGCTTAACCACGAGTGGTGTACGAGCAAAGCGCAGATTAACGGCACCGTCGCCCACATCACTGCCATCTTCGGTTTCATGCTCGCCGGCCTCATCCTCCGCACCTGCACATCCGCTAATTCTTAATTCATAATTCTTAATTCTTAATTCAATAAAATGCAAGACACCGCAATTTTTGACCTTATCCGCCGGGAGCGGGAGCGTCAGACCAAAGGCATCGAACTGATTGCCAGTGAGAACTTCGTCAGCGACCAAGTGCTGCAAGCCATGGGCTCCGTGCTGACCAATAAGTACGCCGAGGGCTACCCGGCGCACCGTTACTACGGCGGCTGCGAGGTGGTGGACCAAGTGGAGGAGTTGGCACGCACCCGCCTGAAACAACTCTACGGCGCAGAGTATGTCAATGTGCAGCCGCACTCGGGCGCACAGGCAAACATGGCGGTGTTCATGGCGTGCCTGAAAGCGGGCGACACTTTCATGGGACTCAATCTCTCCCACGGCGGACACCTCTCGCACGGCAGTGCCGTCAATTTCTCGGGGCTGATGTTCCATGCCATAGACTACAGTCTGAAAGAGGAAACGGGGCGTGTGGACTATGACGAATTGGAGCAAAAAGCCCGTTCAGAACGCCCTAAATTGATTATCGCAGGTGCTTCTGCCTACAGCCGTGAGTGGGACTACGCCCGCATCCGCAAAGTGGCGGACGAGATAGGTGCAATCTTCATGGTCGATATGGCACATCCCGCAGGTCTGATAGCAGCAGGGCTGCTCCAAAATCCCGTTCAATTCGCCCATATTGTCACTTCCACGACGCATAAGACCCTCCGAGGACCCCGCGGCGGTATCATCCTCATAGGCAAAGATTTCCCCAATCCCTGGGGAAAAACAACACCCAAGGGCGAGGTGAAGATGATGTCGTCGCTCATCGACTCCGCTGTCTTCCCGGGTACGCAGGGCGGCCCTCTCGAGCATGTCATTGCCGCCAAAGCCGTTGCTTTCGGCGAGGCACTGACCCCCGAGTTCAAAGTCTATCAGCAGCAGGTGAAGAAGAACGCCGCCGTTATGGCACAAGCGTTCATCGATAAGGGCTATAAGATCATCTCGGGCGGCACGGACAACCACTCTATGCTCGTCGATTTGCGTACCAAATATCCCGAATTGACCGGTAAAGTGGCAGAGAAAGCCCTCGTTGCCGCCGACATCACGACCAACAAGAACATGGTGCCGTTCGACACCCGCTCGGCGTTCCAGACCAGCGGCTTGCGTTTCGGTACACCCGCTATCACTACGCGTGGTCTGCAAGAAGACAAGATGCCGTGGATAGTCGATTTGATAGACACGGTGCTGCAGAACCCCGAAGACACGCAGCGCATTGCCGCTGTCCGTGAAGAGGTCAACCGCGAAATGCTCCAACACTCCCTCTTCGCCTGGTAGTGGCGTGTCGTCCCGGACCACAAGCCCTTCGGCTCTCCCAATCTCCTACCTCCCCTCCCTCTCTCGGAGAGGGGGAGTAGGGCGGGGTAAGACTAGAATATCTAGAATATCTAGAAAATCTAGTCTATCTAGAAAAATCTAGTCTATCTAGAATGTCTAGAAAAATCTAGTCTATCTAGAAAACATACCCCCTCTATTCCCCCGCCTTAGGTAGAAAAAATGACAAAAATGCAAAGTGTATATTGCAAATTCGAGAGATTTGTAGTAATTTTGCAGCCAAAATACGACCTAACGGGACGGCGGGAGGCTTAACCCCCTGATT
The DNA here is from genome assembly GCA_963622435.1 of Bacteroides uniformis. Classification (GTDB taxonomy): domain Bacteria; phylum Bacteroidota; class Bacteroidia; order Bacteroidales; family Paludibacteraceae; genus Colicola. The sequence goes on from CAVFIY010000028.1 coordinate 5,346, forward strand.
GTTAGTGCGAAAGACACGAGATAGCAAGAAAGACACGAGATATGGTGGAATTAGAAGCATTCTTTCGAATACACGATTACCTGGTGGCACATTCCGAGATGCCCATCCGTCGCCTGCTGATGGATGAGATAGATTGGAATGAGCGACTGATTGCCATTAAGGGCGGTCGTGGCGTAGGGAAAACCGATTTCCTACTGGCGCGTGCCAAAGAGATAGAGAAAGCCGACCAAGAGATGACCGGCGTGGTGGATGGGCATAAGAAAGGGGTCAATCGCCCCTGTCTGTATGTGAATCTGAATAACTTCTATTTCACTGAACACTCGTTGGTGGAGTTTGCGGGAATGTTTGTGAAGGCGGGCGGACACACGCTGCTCGTGGATCAGATGTTCAAGTACCCCACTTGGTCGAAAGAACTGAAAAAGTGCTACGATAAGTACAAAGACTTGCACATCGTTTTTTGCGCCTCGCCTGTGATGCGTCTTATAGAAGACAATAAGGATATCTCTTCTATCGTCAAGATGTATAACCTGCGAGGATTCTCTTTCCGTGAGTATCTAAACTTGCAGACGGGGCTTCGGCTTCGCACCTACACGCTGGAGGAGATACTGCACTCGCACGCCTCGATAGCACGAGAGATTTGCGAGCATGTGCATCCGTTGGATTACTTTAAGGACTACCTCAAGCACGGGTACTATCCGTCGTACTTGGAACGCAAGAACTTCGAGGACGACTTGCTCAAGACGATGAACATGATGCTTGAGATCGATGTGCTGATGATAAAACAAATCGATGTGGCGTGTCTGCCTAAACTCAGACGACTGCTCTATATCATGCTGCAGACCACACCGTGTGCGCTGAACATTAGTAGCATATCGGACGAGATAGGGCTGTCGCGTGCCACGACAATGAACTATATCAAGTATCTGAAAGATGCGCGACTGCTGAACCTGCTCTACACAGAGGACAAGACTTTCCCTATGAAACCTGCCAAAGTGTATATGCAGAATACGAATCTCCTATATATGGCGCATACCCGCGACCTGCAGCCGCAGGATATATTCGAAACCTTCTTCTATTGTGCACTCCACGGCGGACATAAGGTGAATGCAACGGAACGCAATGCGATGTTTGTTGTGGACGGGAAATACTATTTCGATGTGAAGAGCGACCTCCCCACCCGAGAGAGTATCCGCCCCTGCGCCATCGGCACCATAGAGACGGGACGAGGCAACTTTATCCCCCTCTGGCTACTAGGGTTTCTATACTAACCCACGACCTCCCCAAGCCCCTCCAGAGGAGGGGGTGTACAGAGTGGGGCAGGGGGCTGCGCCTTATTAGCCCTATTAGCCCTATTAGCCCAATTAGTCTTATTAGCCCCATTACCCCTATTAGAGAGAAAAACTACAATAAATCAACTCAATAAACTAATTACAAAACACAATGAAAGAAAAAAAGTTTATGACTTGTGATGGTAACGCTGCTGCTGCACATATCGCGTATATGTTCACAGAAGTAGCCGCTATCTATCCTATCACGCCGTCATCGCCAATGGCAGAGAATGTCGACGAATGGGCTGCTGCCGGACGCAAGAACATGTTCGGCGAGACCGTTATGGTACAAGAGATGCAGTCGGAGGGTGGTGCTGCCGGTGCAGTACACGGCTCGCTGAATGCAGGCGCACTGACGACCACCTTCACAGCGTCACAAGGTCTGCTTTTGATGATTCCGAACATGTACAAGATTGCCGGTGAGTTGATACCGACCGTATTCCATGTTTCGGCTCGTACCTTGGCCAGCCATGTACTCTGTATCTTTGGTGACCACCAAGATGTAATGGCTTGCCGCCAGACCGGTTTCGCTATGCTGGCAGAAGGCAGCGTACAAGAGGTAATGGACCTCGCCGGGGTAGCACACCTCTCGACCATCAAGAGCCGCGTGCCGTTCTTGAACTTCTTCGACGGTTTCCGTACCAGCCACGAGTATCAGAAGATTGAGGTAGTCGATATGGAAGACCTCCGTCCGCTGGTGGATATGGAAGCACTCCAAGAGTTCCGTGAGCGTGCGCTGTCGCCTATGCGTCCCGTTATGCGCGGTATGGCAGAGAACCCCGATGTATTCTTTACTCACCGCGAGAGTTGCAATACCTACTACAACGCCGTAGCAGATATCGTAAGCGACTATATGGACAAGATTTCGGAGATTACCGGTCGCAAGTATCGTCCGTTCAACTACTACGGTGCCGCTGACGCAGAGAACATCATCATCTGTATGGGTTCTGCTTGCGAGGCAATCCGCGAGGTGATTGACTATGAGGCAGCTAAGGGCAACAACAAGTTGGGTATGATTAATGTACACCTCTATCGCCCCTTCAGCCTGAAGTACTTGAAAGAGGCACTGCCCGCTTCGGTAAAGCGTATCTGCGTACTCGACCGTACCAAAGAGCCGGGTGCAAACGGCGAACCGTTGTATCTCGATGTAAAAGACGCTTTGGACGAACTCGGACTGAACAACATCTTGGTAGTGGGCGGTCGCTACGGCTTAGGCTCGAACGATACTACCCCCGCACAGATGGTGGCTGTCTATGAGAACTTGGCATTGCCCTGCCCGAAGAACCACTTCACCGTGGGTATCAACGACGATGTTACCTTCACTTCGCTCCCTGTTGGCGAGGAAATCGCAATGGGCGGCAAGGGTATGTTCCAAGCCAAGTTCTATGGTCTGGGTGCAGACGGTACCGTAGGTGCCAACAAGAACTCGGTAAAGATTATCGGTGACACCACCGACAAATACTGCCAAGCATACTTCTCCTACGACTCGAAGAAGTCGGGCGGTTTCACCTGCTCGCACTTGCGTTTCGGTGATGAACCTATCCACTCGACCTACTTGGTAACTACCCCGAACTTCGTGGCTTGCCATGTGCAGGCATACCTGCACATGTACGATGTTACCCGTGGTCTGCAGAAGAACGGTACCTTCCTCTTGAACACCATTTGGGAGGGCGAGGAACTGAAGAAGAACCTGCCGAACAAGGTGAAGAAGTATTTCGCAGACAATAACATCAAGGTTTACTACATCAACGCCACCAAGATTGCGCAGGAGATTGGCTTGGGCAACCGTACCAACACCATTCTCCAATCGGCATTCTTCCGTATTACGGGTGTCATCCCTGTAGAGAAAGCCGTTGAGGAAATGAAGCACTTCATTGTGAAGTCCTACGGCAAGAAAGGTGAGGATGTAGTCAATAAGAACTACGCTGCCGTTGACCGTGGTGGAGAGTACCACTTGCTCGACATCGACCCCGCTTGGTCGAACCTCGGCGCAGACGAGAAGCCGAACTATGGCAACGAGCCGGAGTTTGTGACCAACATCGTGCGTCCTATCAATGGACAAGACGGCGACTTGCTCCCCGTATCAGCATTCAAGGGCATTGAAGACGGTACATGGCCCGCAGGTACGGCTAAATACGAGAAGCGTGGTGTATCGGCATTCGTGCCTGTATGGAACGCAGAAAACTGTATCGAGTGTAACAAGTGCGCCTATGTGTGTCCTCACGCTTGCTTGCGTCCGTTCGTTATGGACGAGGAGGAGCTCAAGGGCTTTGGCGCAGCCACCCGCGAGATGAAAGCGCCGGCAGCATTGAAGGGCATGCACTTCCGTATGCAGGTAGGCGTTATGGACTGCCTCGGCTGCGGCAACTGCGTGGATGTCTGCCCGGGTAATCCGAAGACAGGCAAGGCGTTGTCTATGGTTCCGTTGGAGGGACAAGAGGCAGAGGCTGCTAACTGGGACTACTGTGTCAACAATGTGAAGAGCAAACAAGACTTGATTGACATCCAATCGAATGTCAAGAACTCGCAGTTCGCTACGCCGCTGTTTGAGTTCTCGGGTGCTTGCTCGGGTTGCGGTGAAACGCCGTACTTGAAACTCATCAGCCAACTCTTTGGCGACCGTGAGATTGCAGCCAACGCTACGGGTTGTACCTCTATCTACTCGGGTTCGGTTCCTTCGACTCCTTACACGACCAACGAAAAGGGATACGGTCCTGCATGGTCGAACTCGTTGTTCGAGGACTTCTGCGAGTACGGTCTGGGTATGGAGATTGCACACCGCAAGATGCGCGAGCGTCTGGAGAGCCTGATGAAGAAAGGCTTGGAGTGCGCATGCTGCACCGACGAACTGAAAGCAATGTTCAAAGAGTGGCTAGAAAATAAGAATTGTGCAGAGACGACCAAGAAACTCTACGAGCCGATGGTGGCTGCTATGGAGGCTTGCGGTTGCGACACCTGCAAGGAGATTCTCAAGTACAAAGACCATATCGTTAAACGCAGTCAGTGGATTATCGGTGGTGACGGTGCTTCGTATGATATCGGATACGGAGGACTCGACCATGTCATCGCTTCGGGCGAGGATATCAACATCTTGGTTCTGGATACGGAGGTTTATTCCAATACGGGCGGACAGGCTTCGAAATCGACTCCTCTCGGTGCAATTGCTAAGTTTGCCGCTATGGGTAAGCGAGTACGCAAGAAAGACCTTGGTATGATTGCCACCACCTACGGCTATGTCTATGTAGCACAAGTGGCTATGGGTGCAGACCAAGCACAGACCTTGAAGGCTATCCGCGAGGCAGAGGCATATCCCGGACCTTCGCTCGTGATTGCTTACGCTCCGTGTATCAACCACGGTCTGAAAGCAGGTATGGGCAAGAGCCAAGCCGAGGAGGCTAAAGCCGTTGAATGTGGTTACTGGCACTTGTGGCGTTATAATCCTGCTTTGGAAGCAGAGGGCAAGAACCCGTTCTCGCTCGACTCGAAGGAGCCGCAGTGGGATAAGTTCGAAGACTACCTGAAGGGGGAGGTTCGTTTCGCCAGCGTGATGAAACAGTACCCGACGGAGGCAGCAGACCTGTTCAAGGCAGCGCGTGACAACGCACAATGGCGTTACCGCTCCTACCAGCGTATGCTCCAAACCTCTTGGGAGTCTTTCGTTGAGGAAAAGAAAGACTAAAAGTGAGGCCTCAATCGGACTACATAAGGTCTAAATAATAAGAGCTAATAGGAACTTGCCATAGCCCGAAAAAGGCTCAGCAAGGCTGAATAGTAAGAAATCGGCTGTCTGACAATTGGTTAGACAGCCGATTTTGTATGTGTATGATGGACACGTTGTGGTTTGGTACATGGAAGATCGGGGCTGAGATAAGTTTTCCGTATGGTAAAAAGTATGAGTTGGTTCGGGAGTGGTAAGGGAATGGATATAGTTTCCATTTAGAAACGCAATTTTTAGTACTGAAAAAACGCTCAATCCTCCCTGTGGAGGGGACCGGAACAGGGAGGATTGAGAGAGCATCCGCAGCAATCCATAACAAATGCAATACAAAAAAACAGGAGAGGATTTGCACCTCTCCCGGAAATCAGTTAATTTTGTATTGTCATGAGTAAACAACTAACTTCAGAACAAAGGTACGCCATTTATTTGGGATTGGCAAGAAAACAAAGTAAAAAACACATTGCACAAGAGATAGGCGTTCATCCTTCGACTGTTACTCGCGAGGTACAGCGCAACTCTAACCGCGATAAGCAATATGTCTTTACGGTTGCACAACAGAAATGTGACAGCCGTAAGCATAACAACTTGGGCAATCACCACAAAGATCCAATCTTGTGGTGGCGTGTGGAGCAAATGATAATGGACGAAGACTGGTCCCCGCGTCAGATAAGCGGTGTTCTTGCCAAAGAGGGAATACATATATGCCCGCAAACCATTTATAATCATGTCCATGCAGACACGACAGGCAAGTTGGTGAAACACATGCCTCATGAGTTATGCTATCGCCGACGACAGAAGAAACGACGACCAACCAAAGCAACCAATATCCCCAACAGAACAAGTATCCATGAGCGTCCCAAAGAGGCGGATGGCACTCGCTTTGGCGATTGGGAAATGGATTTGATTGTGGATCGACTGCAGCATGTTATATTGACCTTGGTGGAACGCAGTACCAATATGCTGCTGATGGAACGCATACGCACAGGCAAGAAAGCCGAACCTATTGCCAATGCGGTAGCGAGGCTGCTGATGCCTTATAGAGACACTATAAAGACCATAACAACGGACAATGGTAGTGAGTTCTCCGCGCATCAACTTATTACAAAATTGCTCTATAAGAAAGGGAAAGAAGATGTGGTCGTGTATTTTACGGATGCCTACTCCTCGTGGCAAAAAGGGTGCATTGAGAACACAAATAAACTTATTCGAAAATACATCCCTAAGCGAGCCAATTTTGACCGATTTGACGATGCGTATATCAAGAAAATTCAGAAGAAATTGAACCGACGCCCACGAGAAAAATTGAATTTCGAAACACCGCTATTTTGCTTCTCCAAACATTTTTCTTAACTTTGCACCACGAATTGCATTTGTTATTGGACAGTACACTATTAGGATATTGTTTCAACAATTGATAGAAAGTTTTTGCATATCCAACTTTTTTCGTAACTTTGCACGCTTTTTGGTTAGAGCCCCCTTTTCGTTCCATTCCCGAACCACTCCCGAAGGAACTTAAAGAAAATTCAGAAAAAGCTCCGAACAAGCTCCAAACGAACTCAGAGAAAATTCCGAAGAAACTCCGAACCAACCCCGAACCAATCCCGAAGCACTCCCGAACCAACCCCGAAGGAACACCGAAGAAATACCCTATCATCCCCTTAGCAACACCCCATTTTTCGTGTCCTATTGGCCGATAACCGTATTTTATTTTTATTAAAAACCGATATCACACTAATTAAATATAAGATGAATATCAAAGTAAGCAACGTAAATCAGCCTCAGTGGAAGGAAGTCAATGTCCGTGCAAACCTCCCTGAGAACTTGAACAAGCTGCAGGAGATCGCCTACAATCTGTGGTGGGTATGGAATGCAGACGCAAAAAACATCTTCCGTTACATC
>CAVFIY010000029.1:0-12115 GCA_963622435.1 Bacteroides uniformis
CCCGCAGCCAACCCCCGCCTAACCCCCAGCGTCCCTTACCTCACGCAGGAGCATAAGAAAAGCCTCTACGGCTCTGTCCTACAGAACCTTAGAGGCTTCTTTCTCGCTTGTATTAATTCTTAATTCATCATTCTTAATTCATAATTCCCCGCAGGGGTTTAGTGTAGTCGAGTAATGGCATAGTCAAACAGCAGCAGCAGACTCTCTTTGGTGGCAGAGTCGCGGAAGACCGCCAGACACTCCTCGGCTTGTTTCTTGAGGGCATACATCTGTTTCGTGGCGTATTCCGTACCCTGATACCGCATGACGAATGCCTTTATCTCCCCCTCGGCTTTCTCGGGGTTGATGTGCGGGTCGTTGTTGGCAAGAGCCTCTCCGAGCGCACGGATATGCGCACTCTCCTCATGCGGTGCGCGTGCGAGAGAGATAATCAGCGGCAGCGTTACTTTTCCGTCACGAATATCACTCATTGTGGGTTTGCCCAGTTCCTCGTTGTCCGAATAGTCCAGTACATCATCTTTGATTTGGAAGCAAAGCCCGAACAACCTGCCGTACTCCCGCAGTGCAGTGCGGTGTCGCATAGTCGTACCCACCGACTCTGCACCCGCTTCCATACACGCTTGGAAGAGGCGTGCCGTCTTCTGTTCTATTACCTTATAATACTGTGCCTCGTCTATCCACATCGTCTCGCCGCTGTGCAGTTGGAGCAACTCGCCCGACGAGAGCGACTCCCCGAGTTTCGAGACAATATCCAGTATCTTTATATTACGCAGTTCCGAAGTGATGGCAATCACTTGTGAGAGCATATAGTCCCCCGTCAGCACGGCGACCTTATTCGACCAGTGTACCTGCACGGACTCTGCCCCGCGGCGCATAGGCGACGCATCCACCACATCGTCGTGAATCAGCGAGGCGGTGTGCAGCAGTTCCAGTGCCACTGCGGTCTTCAGCGTCTTCTCTGTAGGCGCATTGCACATCTTGGCAGCGAGCAGTACCAACATCGGTCGCAACTGCTTCCCGCGGCGCAGTGCCACATAGTGTAGAACATCGTTCAGGAGCGGAGTTTCGTTGCGCATAGTCGCCTCAAACAGTCGCTCAAAGGCAACGAAAGATTGCTCTATCGGTTTGCGTATTTGTGTTATTGTATCCATTGACCCTTCAAAATGCCCGCAAAGGTACATAAAATATCCGGATTATACAAAAAACTGCTGCGTATCGAGTCCAAATCGCTCGGTAACGCAGCAGAAAAGAAAATCTTTAACAATGCAGTAGAGGGTGCAAGCAACAGGCAAACGCCTGTGTATCAGAATTGTAGCGCAATCCCGACCCCGTTTGTCGAAGCCTGCAAGTTCAGGCTTAAGGTGGGTGCAGCCTGCGGGTCGGAAATGGTATTCACCGTGTGCTGTAAGTTGTAGCAGTCGTTGTACACCTCGTAAGTACGGTTTTTCTTCTTCGCACCGACAGCCAGCAGGGGGATAGAGGCAATAGTGCAGCCCGTACCGCCTGCCATCATAATAATACCGGCGACCTCCATACCAAACCCGTAGTACGACTTCGGGTCGGTTGATTGTGCCTTATTCTGCATGTGAACACCTGCCACCGTAATGGGTATGCCCACCGTCACCAGTGCCAACCCCGAGCCGAAGAACCGCCAACCGAGTCGAGAAAGATGGTCGCCCCGTTGGTAACTCTGCCATGCCTCGGGACAGTTGTTCTCGATAAAGCGGAGATACGCCTCTTCGCTCATACGCGTAACTTGGTTATCTTCATTGAGATAGTAGAACTTATCCTGCTTTGTAATCAGTCCCGGCAACAGCGGCTGCCGTGCCACACGGTCGTAGAGGGCAGGGTCGGTCAAGTCGTTCTTGAAGACAGACACACGCCCGTCCTCGAATAGAATAGAAACGATGTTCGTCAGGGCGATATGCTCAATAGCCCCTTCCGTATCGGGGTAAGTGCGGTAGGCAACTTCCTGCGTGTTTATCTCGACAATCCGAGCATTGATGCGCTTTGCATCGGTGGTGACGATAATATCCTGTCCCCAAGCGGTACACATCGCGAGCAGTAAAACCAAGCAACTGAAAAGGCGTTTCATAGGTCGTTCGAGTATTATGTAGTGATTAAAATAGTGTTCTTGCAAGCGGAATAAAACATCCCGTTATCGATAAATAACCATCCCGTTATCAACGAATAGACATTCTTCCGAGGCTAAATCCCCCTCTTGTAACGGATAGCACAAACAAGATGTTGCAAAGGTACGCTATTTTTCCGAATCCGCCAAATAGGAAAGATAAGAATCCGTATTCGTTTCTTCCGTTCTGCACCAAATAGCCTACACAATTTGCCATTCCTGCTTCTAAATTCTCTATACTATTCTTCCACGAACCTTCTCTCCTTCCTTACTTATACACACAAAAAAAGACCACCTCGCATAGAGGCAGTCTTTTGTATTGCGCAGCGTATGCCATATCATTCGCTGCCGCATCGTCCGTGTACGAACTTACTTCGAGATAGCGCCGCTCGGGCAAACATCAGCGCAAGTTCCGCACTCCGTGCAGATATCCGGGTCGATAGAATAGTGTTCACCTTCCGAGATTGCGCCCATCGGGCATTCATCTTTGCAAGTACCGCATGCGATGCAGTCATCTGAAATTACGTAAGCCATAATTGTAGTATTTAGTAGATTAGTTTATATGTGTATATTCTGTGAGGGTTCCCTCTTTGCGGTGCAAAGGTACAATAAAAATACCATATACCAAAAAATAGGGATACATTTTTCTAAAAATCACGCACTTCTACCCCTTTCGGGCGTATCCCGTGTCCTATTTCTCCCTATTCTGCGGGGTGTTCTTCCCCCGCCGTGGTCGGACGAGCATACGCCGATACAATGTGTTTCACCAGCGGGTGGCGCACAATATCCTTTTGGTTGAACTCCACAATGGCAATCCCCCGTATGCCCTGCAGGCGTTCCATAGCGTCCCGCAGTCCCGACTTCTGCGTTGGGGGCAAATCCACTTGCGTCAGGTCGCCCGTCACAATCATCTTCCCGTTTACGCCGAGTCGGGTAAGAAACATCTTTAGTTGTGCCGTCGTCGTGTTCTGCGCCTCGTCTAGTATTACTATCGCATCCGCCAGCGTACGCCCGCGCATAAAGGCCAACGGCGCAATCTGTATCGTACCTCGCTCCATGTATTCGTTTAGTTTGGCGGGAGGTATCATATCCTGTAGCGCATCGTACAGCGGCTGCAAATACGGGTCTATTTTGTCCTTCATATCCCCGGGCAGGAAGCCCAATTTCTCTCCCGCCTCTACGGCAGGGCGGGATAAGATTATCTTCTTCACCTCTCGGTTCTTCAGTGCCCTCACGGCAAGCGCAATCGCCGTATAGGTCTTGCCGCTCCCCGCAGGGCCCACGGCAAAGAGCAAGTCGTTGTCCTCGTAGGCATCCACCAGGCGTTGCTGATTCGCACTCCGAGCCACAATCGACTTCCCGTTTACGCCATGCAGTATCAGGTTGTCCCGTAAGTATTCCTGCGGCTGCTCCCCGTGTATCAGTTGCAGTACCTGCTGCTCATTCAAAGTGTTGTTCTGTATGCAGAAGTCCTCACACCGTCGCAGGCTGTGTTCAAAGCGGCGGACGGCTTGCTCTGCCCCCGACACTTTCACCTGATACCCTCTCGCCACCACCCGTACATCGGGGTGCTGATTCTTCAGGCACAAGATGTTCTGATTGTTCACCCCGTAGAATGTGGCGGTGTCCAGACTATCGTTCAAACTAAGTATTGTCTCCATTGTCTTCCTCCCTATTTGTAGGTAGTGTATAGTTCGCTATGGCGTCCCAAGCAGGTATCTGCTGCAAAAATCGTACCTCTTCGCCCCGTACCTCCACCATAATAGTCTGTCGGCGATTGTGCAGCATGAGGTACGGTACAGCGAGGGTGCGGTTGTATGTGACAGCCTGGTCGAGCGTCTTCTGCGTCAGCGGCACCCGCTCTGCCTTGAACTCAATAAGTACCAGCGGGCGCAGTTGTCGGTCGTACACTACGGCATCGCACCGTTTCTGTGCGTCCCCTACCCGTATCGGCACCTCCACTCCGATGAGCGACATCGGGAAAGCGTACCGCTCCACAAGCAGGTGCAGGAAATGCTGCCGCACCCACTCTTCGGGGGTCAGGCGCACATAGGTCTTCCGCCAGTCGCAGAACACCCACTCTTTCCCCTGTTCTTGTTTGATATTCATGGTTCGTATCTCCTATGCTGAAATGCATCCTACAGTCCGATGTGGATACGGAAACGCAATGCCCACAGCGGGGTGGTCTTGTCCTTGCGGTCAGTCAGTCGCCATACCGAGTAGAGGTCTGCCACCCGCAGGATATTCCCTATGCCGACTCCTATCTCTGCGTATGGTTTCCCGCCCGTCAGGGTATGCGTGCCGTCCCCTAACCCGTCGAAATAAGTGGGCAGCAATGCTTTATTCCTGTTCGTCAGCACACCGTATGCCACTTTGCACTCCACCAATTCCCGCAGTCGCAGGTAACGCACACCGGGGATGAGGTTGAACAGCACGCCCTGTCCGTTCCACTCGGCGTGCAGTGCCACATAGCGGTCAGCAGCGTATTGGTAATTGTTCAGCAGTGTGAAGCGATAGGGGTCGTAGGCATACCCCTGATTGCCCTCAAAGTGGTGCAACAGCGGGTACGGCACTTGCCCCAGCACACACCCTGCCTGTACCGCCCAATCCAGTTCCCCGCCTGCGCCCAAGGGCAAAGTCTGCCGCACGAGCAGGTTCAGCCGACTATACATACGGTAGGCGGAACGCTGTCCCTCTCCCTGCCACGACCCTGCCTCCACGCCGAGATAGACAACGGGGTATTTGCTATAGACATGCACCCGCCGAAAGTACATATCCACTTTGCGTTCCTGAAACCCCACCCGCACAATACCGCCCAGGGTCTGATAACCGAACGACGGAATGGCGTTGTACCCCACGAGCGGGTCGCCGTACCCCATACGCCCTGCCCGCAGGTAGAGCGTACTCTCCACATTGTCAGACCAATCCGTCTCCGCAGTCAGTGAGGCTTGTCGTTGGCGGGTGGCGGTATTGATAGCGTATTTGTTAGAGTGCAGTGCCTCAAACGCATAGGCGGTAAAGTCCATCGTCTTCCACCCGATACTGTTCTCCCGCAGCAGGTGGGAGAAATCGTCCACCTCCGTCCATACATAGCGGTCTTGATACTCCAAGCGCAGGATATTACGCCGTAGAGTAGGCAGATTGATATTCACACGCCCCATACCCTTCCACGCTTGGTCACGAAAGCCGTACCCCACCGAGGCTTCGAGCGACACATTCTTCCACAGTCGCTCATTCGTACGCAGCGGCAACCCCACATGCACGCCCTCGTGGTCGTTCACCTGCAGTATCTCTTCGATATGCCCGATGTCGAACCGAGTACCCGTCGGGATATACCCCGTAGTCAGTATAGTCGCAAACCACTTTGCCGTACGCACCACAGGTGTGGCGGCAAGGGCATCGAAAGCCGCCGTGGTACTGTCCGCAGTAACACCTGCCGCTGCAGGCAGGGCTGCCTGCAGCGTAGTGTCCGCCGCACGCAAGTGTTGTTGAAGTAAGATAGTGGGGAAGAGGTGCGTCGTGTCAGTCTTCACGGCAAAGTCCAGTAGCACACGAATATCCTCGGCGAGCAATCCGCTCTCGGGCGAGAGGGTCTGACTTATATGTAAGTTGCTCAAGTAGTTCACACTCGTCTGTGCAGGCACCGTCGCCTCCACTCGCACGAGTGCGTACGAGGCGGAGTCAATATAGAGCGACCCGTTAAAGGTGGCGTAGAACGGGTTACGGGTACGAAAATCCACTCGGTAGGTCTTGCCTGCCGAGGTCTGCACCGAGTCGGTAAGATAGTAACGGTAATAAGTAGAACCCGCTGCGGACAGAGGAGAGAGAAAACTATGTCCGAGTAAGGTAAACGAGTTCTTATAGAAACTGATATTCCCCTGCAGCGTAAGCAGGGCGGAATAGTCGTCGGCGGTCAGCACAAGGGCTTCCGCTTCTTGTTCGCCCGTAGAGATAACCTCCCCTCCTTGCAGGCGTACCCGACTGCGAGCGTGATAGAGAGGCAGCAGTAAGGTCGAGTCCTCGGCGGTCAAAAGCCCTGCTTGCAGACCCTGCCAAAGACTTCGCTGCAGGTGTCGCCTTTGTATCTCGCTGATAAAGAGTTCCGTGCGGCTCTCGGCAAGGACTGCCGTCTGCCGCAGTGTGGGGTCGTTCGCCTGCCTATGACGGCGCACTTCGCCGATAAGAGGCAAGGCGGGATTCTCCCCCGGCAGTACCACCACCTCCTCCACCCACGCCGTCTTCTCCCGCAGAGCGACTTGCATACCCGCCATCGTGCCGGGCTCAATGGTGTATCGCTGTGTCTGATAGCCCACGGCAGAGATAACCAAAGTGCGCTTGCGCGTCAGCACCGTACGCAGCACAAACGCCCCCTCCGCATCCGACGAAGTACCTGTCTGCGTCCCTCTGAAATATATATTCGCACCTGCAATCGCCTCCCCCGTAGCCTCGTCCACGATGTCGCCGACGAGTATCGTCTCCTGCGCCCGTATCAACAGCGGCAGAAGACATAACACGCAGAGCATCAGCCCTTTCAGTCTATATGGTTGGCGGGATGACATTGTTCGATAGCGTGACGCAAATCCTGTATATCCAGGTGGGTGTACATCTCGGTAGTGGACAGTTCCTCATGTCCGAGCAGTTGCTGAATGATACGCAAGTCCGCCCCGTTCTGCAGCAGATGGGTGGCAAAAGAGTGGCGCAGCGTATGGGGCGAGATAGTTTTCTCTATCCCCGCCGCAACACAAAGACGCTTTATAATAGTGAATACCATGGCGCGAGTCAACTGTCCGCCACGGCGATTGAGAAACGCAATGTCCTTATTCTCAGGGCGTATCGGCCAGTGAGAACGCTCTGAAAGCCAGTAGCCGAACCACTCGTCCGCCACAGGAGAGATAGGCACCAGACGCTGCTTCTGCCCCTTGCCCCAGATGACCATATACCCCTCCTGACGATAAATGTCCGAGAGGCGAAGGTTAGTCAACTCACTAACGCGCAGTCCGCTACCGTAAAGCATCTCCAGCATTGCCCTGTTGCGATGCCCCTCGTGGGTAGAAAGGTCAACGGCGTTCACCAGTCTGTCCACTTCCTCTACGCTGAGTACAACAGGCAGCCGACGCTCGAGTTTGGGTCCCTCAAGCAGTTCGGTAGGGTCTGCGTCTATATAGTGGTGGTAAAGTAGGAAACGGTAGAAGGAGTGTACAGTGGCAAGCATGCGTGCCTGGGTGCGGGCGTTACCATGCGCCTGAAATGTCTCGAAGATGAACTCTTGCAGGTCGTCGGCAGTGGCTTGGGTGGGGGCGATATTGTGTTCCTCGAAGTACGCCCACAGGCGTTGAATGTCCCATAGATAGGACTCAATGGTGTTCGTTGTATAGGAGCGTTCCACCAACAAGTACTCACGATACTCCTTCTGTAGAGGGTCTTCTTCTCTCATCTTTTTCTTCTGTCGTAGTACTCGGCAGCACCGCTGAAGTGTGCCTCATAAGTCTGTTTCCCATAGTAGAGTGTGAACTGCATATCGTATAGAGAGTCGGCAGTCTGTGCGACATGGAGCCGTCCCGAGTCCAGTACGAGTATGCTGCTCAACTGTCCGTCTGCAACAGAGAGCAGGTAGATGCCCGTCGGAGAACCGTCGAAGTTCCGCCCGGGGAGAAAAGTATAGGGCGCACCCGTCGTATCACTGACATAGTCGCCCGTACTGAACAGTGTATCAGCGAGAAACAAATCGCTCAAGTAGAGATTCACACCCGTACCCTGCATGCGGCGGGCGGAGTCGGAAAGGGACAGTCCGTCGGAGTAGAGGTCGATGGCAAAGACCTGCTGCGGCACACTGTCGTACGCCTGACCGTACCGCTCTATATAACAGGTGGTAAATTCACTAGTCAGCGTTGCTTTCTTCTGCGGCGTATAAGTACTGCACGCCGCCATAACCGCGCCGACCAGAAAAAGTGCTATGGTATATTTGTTTCTCATTTGACCTGTGTTTGTTTATCCGCTCCCGCCGCCCCTATTAATTCCCTATCCTCATTGTATCCACATTGTATCCTCATTGCAAACCACGATTAAGAACAGGGTAACATCAGGGTAACATCAGGGAAAGAACAGGGAAAAGTCCACTATAGATAATCCCTAATTCCTAATTCTTAATTCCTAATTCTTAATTACTCCACTCCTCTCGTTGCGTACCAGGCTGATAGAAAGCCGAGTAGCAGCACGGCGGCAGCAACCATAAGGATGTCTGCGGGGTTGACCAATACGGGGTACGCCGAGATGACATAGTCCGAACCGTTGCCCAGTTTCAACCAGCCGAAGTGCTGCTGCGAGAGGCAGACCCCCACGCCTATCACCAGACCGACTGCTGCGCCCAGCAGGCTGATAAGCCACCCCTCGTAACGGAAGATGCGGCGGATAGTCGTAGTCGGTGCGCCGAGGTCGTGGAGGATGCGGATGTCGTTGCGTTTGTCGATGATGAGCATCGAGAGAGAGCCGATGACCGTAAAGCAGGCGATGAGCAGAATAAAGACCATGAGCAGGTAGGTGAGCAGTTTCTCTATCTTCAGGATACGGTAGAAATCGGCTTGCTGTTCGTAGCGGTCTTGCACCATGTAACCGTCGCCCAATGTGCTGATAATCTGTTTCTTTGCCGTGCGCAGGTTGGCAGTCGGGGAGAGGCGCAGGTTGAGTGCGGTCACGGTCAGCGTGTCGTACTGGAAGAGTCGGCGGGCGAGGGGGAGAGAGACGAGCATCAGTTGGTCATCGTACTCCACTTGGTTCACGGCGAATGTCCCTGCCATAAAGCACACCTCGTGCAGGAAACTCTCGTCGGGACGCAGCAGGTTCACTTGCTCGGTGCGCTTGGGTGCGTAGAGGTGGATGCCGCCTACGAAATGGGCGTTTACACCGACTTGCGCCGCCAGCCCACGCCCCATGACACAGCGGTCGAACGCCCCGTCATAGACAGAGAAGTACCCGTCCGTCAATATCGAGTCGATGTGTGTGCTATGGCGGAAGCAACTGTCCACGCCCAGCAGTCGGGCAGGCATCTGCCGCTCCTGGTAGCGCACGAGGGCGGTCTCCTCCACTATCTCCGACACGCTCTCCACCACGGGGAGTGCGCGCAGTTGCTGTATGGGCAGCGTGTCGGTGCGGAAATACTTCCCCTCCGCGGCGGTGATGCGCAGTTCGGGGTCGAACTCGGAGAACATATGTTCCACCAGTCCGCCGAAGCCGTTCATCACGCTCAGCACGCAGACCATAGCGGCTGTTACAACGCAGACGGCAGCGGCACTCACGCCCGAGACGATATTGATCGCATTATGCCCTTTCTTCGAGAAGAGGTAGCGCCACGCAATATGTCGTTCGAGGCGGCTCAATCGGCGGTGTGCGCTGTGGTCGGGTGTTCGGGAGTGGGCTTGCCGAGTAGTTCATCGATGCGTTCCATGCGGTCGATGGTCTCGTCGAGGTGGAAGTTCAGTTCGGGGATGATACGCAGTTGGTGGCGTTCGAGTGCGCCCATCTCGCCGCGAATCTTGCCCTTATGCTCGTCTATCGCCGCCATCGTGTCCGCCACTTTGTCCTGCGGGAAGACAGACAGATAGACATGGGCAATCGCCAAGTCGGGCGATACGCGTACCTCACTCACCGAGATGAGTGTGCCGCCGAGCGAGCGTGCATAGCGCAGAAAGATGTCGCTCAAGTCTTTCTGTATCAGTCGTGCAATCTTGTGTTGTCTGGTCGATTCCATAATTCCAATTAACAATTAAGAGTTAACAATTAACATGCAGGGAGGGGCGGGGCTAGTTGTTCTAGTTATTTTAGACTTTCTAGTTGTTCTAGACTTTCTAGACTTTCCAGATATTCTAGTTTATCTAGTTTGTCTAGAGTGTCTAGTGTTCTAGTCCCCTCTTTTTTTTGGAGGGGTGCGGGGAGGTCGTGGATAGCATTTCCCCCTCCCCTCCGAAGGGGAGGGGGAAGGGGGAGGGGTCTGTCGGGGGACTTGTCGAGGGGGTTTGTGGGCTTTGTGGTCTTGTCCGGTCTGCTGTCCCTTATACCAAAACAAGGAAAGGAGACACGGTCTCTTTTCCCTGTATGGCTATGTACAAATTAGATAGTCTAATTAATACTTGTGGCGTCCTTCGTCAGCGACGGTCAGTTTCTTACGACCTTTAGCACGACGAGCAGCCAATACGCGGCGACCGTTTGCAGTAGCCATTCTCTCGAAGAAGCCGTGTTTGTTACGACGCTTGCGTTGCGATGGTTGGAATGTTCGTTTCATATCTATTCTCTTTTTGTGCCTTTTCGATGGTGTTACGGGCTGCGCCTCTCGGCGTGTAACTTCCTCAAAACCAGGCGAGTTCTACTTTTTATTCTACTCTCTTGCGCTTCTCGAAGAGGTATCCTCAAGTGGAAAGCGGCTGCAAAGGTACGGCTTTTTTCTGATATAGCAAAGTCTTTGCACCACTTTTTTGTATTTTTCTTCCGCCCGCCTCGCCCGCAGAGGATTTTCCTCCCCGCTCTGCGCCGCGATTTTGCCCCGCTCGATAACGCTACAACAGGAAGTCGATGTAGTTCTCGGTGGTAATCGTCTGTATTTCCACATCGGGGTATGCGCGGCGGAAAGTGGGATTAGTGCGGGCAGTCTTCTTCGGATTCCACTTAAACTCGTAGGCGGACATCTTGCCGTCAGCCTCCTCGATGTAGTCTATCTCCTGCATCTGTTGCGTGCGCCAGAAATAGCTGCTTGTGTACTGCCCGTTGTAGTGGTTGCGTTTGAGCCGTTCGCTGATGAGGTAGTTCTCCCACAACGCCCCGATGTCCTGCCGCATCTCTACATCGGCGAAGTTGTTAATCAGCGCATTGCGTATGCCGTTGTCGTAAAAGTATATCTTGCGAGCGAACTTCAACTCGTTGCGCAGGTTGCGGCTGAACGACCCCAGGCGGAAGATGACTTGTGCCTGCTCCAGCAGGTTGATGTAGTTGCTGATAGTCTCTTTGTCTAGCCCGACCACTTGCGCCAACTCGTTGAAACTCACCTCACTGCCCATCTGGTAGGCGAGTGCTTGCAGCAGTTTGAGCAGTTTCTCGGGCTTCTTGATTCGCTCCCATTGTAGCACATCTTTGTAGAGGTAACTATCCGCCAGTTGGGTGAGTATTGCCCGCTCCTCGCCGGGGTGGCAGACCACATCGGGGTATGCACCGTATATCAGCCGCAGGGGCAGGTGCGTACGCTCCGCCACCAACCCGAAATGGCTTTGCAGTTCGTCGAAAGAGAGCGGGTAGAGGTGGTATTCGTATTTGCGCCCCGTCAGCGGCTCGTTGATGTTGTTCGCTATCTCAAGTGCGGAACTGCCCGTAACGAGCAACTGCACATCGGGCAGGTTGTCTGTAATGAGTTTGAGTTGGATGCCGATGTTCTCCACCCGTTGCGCCTCGTCTATCACCACATACCGATATCGCCCGAGCATACTCTGCAGGCGTGCGAGGGTCAGCCCCTGCACGATAGAGCGGGTCTCCATATCGTCGGCGTTCAGCCACAGCGTATGCTCCTTGTCGTGGATAAGGTCTTGGAGCAAGGTGGTCTTGCCCGTTTGGCGTGCGCCGATTAGGACTATGGCTTTGCCTTTGTGCAGTTGCGCACCTATTACTGCGGATAATTTGCGCTGTATCATTGCGTTACCTGTTGTTTATTCGCCGCAAAGGTACAACTATTTCCGCAATCGTGCAAGTAGAATCGTGAGATTTGGCGGTTATAACCGCTGAATCTTATAAGTTTTGGCGATTATAACCGCTAAATCTTATAAGATTTGGCGGATTGGTGGCGTGTCGTTGCAGACGATTCTTAATGCTAATCTCATAGATTGAGCAGTCCGCTGCCTGGGGGCGTGGGTTGTGGACTAAGGAATTCTTGCTCAGCCCACTGGGCTTCGCTCGCTGCGGGCACTCAGTGTGCTGCGCACACCTGCCCTCCGCTTCACCTCACCCGCG
>CAVFIY010000030.1:0-6082 GCA_963622435.1 Bacteroides uniformis
ATAGTCAACCGGTTTGTTCCAAACCGCCGCGGGTGGGGACACCCACGCCCCCAGGCTGCCGGATGTGATACTCCCTATTCATTTTATTGCAACAGTAGTATTCATGAAACAAAGAGGGTTGAAATAGACAAATATTACCATTATTATCCAAATATATTTCCGCCAAGAAAGGAATATCGTGTAAACGGACGGCTATCGCCGTATTATCATTAATTATCCACAAAGGTGTACTCCTTTTGTTTGAATAATATTTGAACATATTTGTTTATAAAACACCCGTCGTTGTCTTAATGGGCAATTCGTGGTAATACGGCGATAGCCGTCCGTTCACAAAAAAAAGTTCTAGTGCGATAGTCGTCCGTTCGCAAACCTCCCACTGTGTGTAAACATAGAAAAATCGTATCGGGCTTGTATATGTGGAGAAAATGTAGTAACTTTGCGGGCTGATAGTGTAAACTCGATAAATACTCCCGCATGAACCGCATACCAACACCCCATATAGGTCAACGCACTACAGACAAAGTGCCGACGGCACTGTGCCTGCTGCTGTGTCTGCTGTGGGGCGGAGTAGGGCAGGCGTGGGCGGACGACAAACCGAAAGAGGATACCCGCCCTTACCTCTGCGAGTTCGGTATCCAAGCGGGCTGCGGGTACTACGCCGGTGATGCCACGACACATATCTTCAACAACCCTCGAGAGGCGTACGGGGCGCACTTCCGTTATAAGTTCGACCAACGCTGGGCACTGCAGGTGAAGGGCTTGGCACACCGTATCACGGGCGTGGACTACGACGATAACCTCCAACCTATCATCGATGAGCAGACAGGAAAGAAGAAAATGTGGAGTACGCAGATGATTAACATCGATGTGGTGGCAGAGTTCAACTTCTTCCGTTTCGGTGAACGCCAGTACGACCGACGCGTGAAACCCATTACCCCCTACATCTTTCTCGGCGCAGGCGTGTCGGTCTATGGCAGCGGGCTATATCCCGTGAATTGGGATTGGAAGTATTTCGGAGGCAATGACCCGGAGAAAGTAGATGAAACCCAAGTGCCTTGCCTTCTGGAGAAAAAGAAAGCCGTCCCCGTGGCGTTCTATTTCCCCCTCGGCTTCGGAATGAAGTGGAAATTTTCAGACCGCCTGGGGCTGAATATCGCCTGGCAACACAACATCTATATGGCTGATAATTTGGAGGGTAGGAGCAGTTTGAATAACTCGCACGACATGAACGGCAGTAACATTTTGAACTTCGATATTACCTCGCAAATCACTCTCGGCATAGTTTTTGAGTTTGCCAAGGAGACGAAAGTTTGTCTTCACTGCCAAGACTGAAATATACACACGAAACCCGACACGATATGACCTATAAAGACCAAATAGACCCCGCACGCATGCCGCGACACATTGCCATTATTATGGATGGCAACGGGCGTTGGGCAAAGCGACAGGGCTTGGCGCGTATGTTTGGGCACCAACAGGGTGTGCAGACTGTGCATAACATTACCACCGCTGCCGCCGAATTGGGCTCTACACTTTCTCGACCGAGAACTGGAACCGCCCGAAGGAAGAGGTGGATGCGCTGATGAGCCTGCTGGTCGATACTATCGTGAAAGAGACCCCGACGCTCATGCAGAACAATGTGCGGTTGCTTACTATCGGCGACATCAGCCGTCTGCCCGAGGAGGCACGGCAGAAGTTCGAGCAATGCATGCGTGAGACGAGCAAGAACACAGGGCTGTCGATGGTCATCGCGTTGAGTTACTCCGCCCGTTGGGAGATTACGCACGCCATGCAGAATGCCGTGCGTATGGCACTTGCGGGAGGCGTGCGCCCCGAGGACATTACCGAGGAATTTGTGTCTTCGTGTATGACCACGCGCAGTATTCCTGACCCCGACTTGCTTATCCGCACGAGCGGGGAACTCCGTATCAGCAATTTCTTACTCTGGCAAATAGCCTATTCCGAACTGTATTTTACCGACTGTCTCTGGCCGGACTTTACCGTAGAGGAGTTCTACAAAGCAATCGTAGATTATCAACATCGTGAAAGAAGATTTGGCAAGACAGGTGAACAAGTTCGTTAATATATGGATACTGCTCCTGCTGTGCGGCGCAGTGGCTATGGCGCAGGCTATGGCGACAGACAGTGTGGCAGCGGCGGCAGATAGCATTGCGGCAGGCGAGGGCGTTGTAGGTACAGGCGACAGCATTGCGAATACGGCAGTCGGCGTTTCGGGTACGGGAGCAAAGGAAGACGATGCACCTGCGCCCGAGATTGAGTATTCTTTCCAACGCAAGACCTATGAGATAGCCGGTATCGAGGTGGTGGGAGCCGACAGTTACGAAGACTTTGTGCTGATAGGCTTCTCGGGCTTGGCAGTCGGTGACAAGATAGAAATACCGGGCGACCAGATTACCAAAGCCATTAAACGCTTCTGGAAACAGGGGCTGTTCTCCGATGTCAAGATAAAAGCCAAGAAGATTGAGGGGCAGAAAGTGTGGCTGCAGATTGCGCTCAAGCAGCGGCCGCGTGTGTCTGATGTGGCGTACAGCGGACTTAAGAAGAGCGAGCGGGAGGATGTGGAGGTCAAAGTCGGCATCCGCAACGGCAGTCAGATGACGCCCAACCTATCCGACCACGCCAAGACGGTTATTAAGAAGTACTTGGCGGAGAAAGGTTTCCACAACGCCGAGGTACAGGTGCTGCAATTCAACGACCAAGACCACCCGGGCTATGTCAAAGTCGCTATCAATGTGGATAAAAAAGCGAAGACCAAGGTGGGCAAGATATACATCACGGGCAACGAGGCGCTGACGCACAACCAGATAAACAAGGCGATGAAGAAGACGAATGATAACAATATCATCAACCTCTTCCGCACCAAGAAGTTCGTCACCGAGGAGTACGAGAAAGACAAAAAGGCGGTCATCGAGAAGTACAATGAGATAGGCTATCGCGATGCGTATATCGTGGCGGATAGCGTTGTGCCGAACCCCGAAGACCCGACCCGCGTGGATGTCTATATGACTATCAGCGAGGGCGATAAGTACTATGTGCGCAATATCAGTTGGGTGGGCAACACGGTCTATCCCTACGAGTTGCTGGACGCTACGCTAGGTGTGAAGAAAGGCGACACCTACAACCTCAAGGTGCTAAACGAACGCCTGCAGACCGACGACGATGCGGTGGCGAAACTCTATACCGACCGAGGCTATCTGTTCTTCAATGTCGAGCCTGTGGAGGTGAATGTGGAGAACGACAGTATCGACTTCGAGATGCGTATGTACGAGGGCAAACCCGCCACGATTAACCAGATAAACATCACGGGTAACACGCGTGTCTATGAGCATGTGGTGCGGCGTGAGTTATACACCAAACCGGGGCAACTCTACTCGCAGTCGGACATCATGCGTTCGCTGCGTGAGTTAGCACAAATGGGGCATTTCGATCAGGAGAAACTTGTGCCGGACATCCAACCCAACCCCGAAGAGGGGACGGTGGATATCACCTACCAACTCGAGACCAAGTCGTCCGACCAGATAGAGTTCTCCCTCGGATGGGGTGCGACGGGTCTAGTTGGTAGCCTCGGACTGAAGTTCACCAACTTTGCCATTCAGAACCTCTTCAACAAGAAAGCCTATCGAATAGTGCCGCAGGGCGAGGGGCAGACCTTCTCTATCAACGCCCGCACCAACGGACGCTACTACACCTCCGCCAGCATCTCGTTCCTCGAGCCGTGGCTGGGAGGGAAACGCCCTAACTCGTTGAGCGTCAGTGTCTATTTCGCTTCGCAGAAAGGCTACTCCAACCGCTACTACAAGGCGTACCAAAATCTGTACAACACCTATTCGAGTTACTACTACAACTACTCGGGCAACTCGGACTACTACCAGCAATTGCAGGAGGCGGAGACCGACGACGACAAGTATCTGCGTACCGTCGGAGCGAGCATCGGCTACGGTAAGCGTCTGCGTTGGCCGGATGACTACTTCACTTTCTACGGCGAGTTGAGTTATCAGATGTACATGATGAAAGACTGGCCGTACCTGCTTATCACGAACGGTACGAGCCATAACCTCTCGCTCAATCTGCAACTCTCCCGCTCGAGTATAGACAACCCTATCTACACCCGCCGAGGCTCGCAATTCGTTCTGGGACTGAAGATTACGCCGCCGTACTCGCTCTTGAGCAAGAAAGACTACTCGCAACTGACAACAGCCGAGCGGTATCACCTCATCGAGTACCACAAGTGGAAGTTCTCGGGCAAGGTATTCACCCCGCTCTCCAAAGACTCCAAACTAGTGCTGATGACCCGTGCCGAGTTCGGTTACCTGGGGCATTACAATAAGTACGCCAAGTCGCCCTTCGAGAGTTTCTACATGGGCGGCGACGGTATGTCGAGTTACACCAGTTACTCCACCGACTATGTGGCGATGCGCGGATACTCCTCGGGTTCACTCACCCCGTATGACGCCACCACGGGGCGCAACATGGGTTATGTATATAACAAGTTCACTATGGAGTTGCGCTACCCGATTGCCCTCGAGCAGAGTGCGACTATCTGGGCATTGGCGTTCGTGGAAGCAGGTAACTGTTTCTCGGACATCTCAAAGTACAATCCGTTCGACATGAAGCGTAGTGCGGGTCTGGGCGTGCGTATCTACCTTCCCATGTTCGGTCTGCTCGGTATCGACTGGGGCTGGGGCTTCGATAAGATTAACGGCTCCGACCAGTACGGCAAGAGCCAGTTCCACTTCGTCCTCGGACAGGAGTTGTAGGGGCTGGAAGACCGTCCCTGCGGGACTGAAGGACAAAAGATCGCCCCTACGGGGCTGAAAGACCGCTGCGCTGAACGACCGTTTCACTGAACGACTGATGTGCTGGATGACCGCCCTTCGGGCTGAAAGACAAAAGACTATTGGATATGAGAAGAATACTATATAGGTTTGCGCTGGTGCTGTGCCTGCTGGGTGCAGTGCCTGCTTTTGCCGCCAAGGAACAGTCGATAGCCTATATCGACATGGCATATATCCTCAAGAACCTGCCGCAGTACGAGTCTGCGAACGAGCAACTGACGATGATAAGCAAACGCTGGCAGAAAGAGATAGATGCCAAGAACCAAGAGGCGCGTGTGCTGGCAACCAACTACCAAACGGAGCAGATTTTCCTCTCGGACGAAATGAAACGCCGCCGCGAGGAGGAGATAGTCGCCAAAGAGCAGGAGGTACTCGAACTCAAACGCAAGTACTTCGGGCAGGAGGGTGAACTCTATAAGAAGCGTGAGGCTCTCATCAAACCCATTCAGGATGAGATATACGCCGCCATTCAAGAACTGGCAAACGAGAAGCACATCGACATCGTCAAAGACCGCTCTGCCGACCCCGCACTCATCTATATGTCGAGCAAACTCGATGTCTCCGACCAAGTGCTGCAGAAACTCGGCGCGAAATAACACCGGTGGCGTGTCGCCACAGACAACAATGCGCAATACACATCCGACAGCCTGGGGCGTGGGTGTACTCACTCGCGACAACTAGGATAAACACCGCATAACACAATAGAAATAAATTACTTATACAATGAAAAGAATACTTTTAGCAGTTGCTTTGGCGTTGCCGCTCTTCGCCTCGGCACAGAAATTCGGGCATGTCAACACCCAAGAACTCTTTGCGCAGATGCCCGAGATGAACAGCGTCAAACTCAAGATGGATACTGTTCAGAACCAGTACGAAACCATGCTCGTATCCATGCAAGAGGAGTTGCAGAAGAAAGTGCAGGACTATCAGTCGCAAGAGGCAACGATGACCGATGCGATGAAGCAAATGCGTCAGCAGGAACTGCAAGACCTGCAGCAACGCCTCCAACAGTTCTACCAGACGGCAGAGCAGGACATCCAGAAGAAGCAGCAGGAACTGCTTGCTCCCGTGCATGAGCGTATGACCAAGGCTATCCAAGCAGTGGGTGCCAAGGATGGCTACACCTATATCTTCGACTCTGCCGCAATGGTCTATGTCGCACCGGATGCGATTGATGTCCTGCCCGCAGTGAAGAAAGAACTCGGCATTAAGTAACTATTATAGTC
>CAVFIY010000030.1:6092-11904 GCA_963622435.1 Bacteroides uniformis
ACGCATTATTGTCCCCGGCGACACGCCGGTAGTCCGTGGCGACACGCCACTACTGCGCATTGCTGTCCCCGGCGACACGCCGGCGCCGGTTGTCTGTGGCGACACGCCACTAATTGTGCATTATGCATTGTGAATTGTGAATTGACTATGGCAGACGGTTATCTCGAAACACATTACGCCGAGTATGAGAAACGCAAGGCTGCGTGGCTCAAAAAGAAATCGCACTTGCCCCGTCCTCCCAAACCCGACGACGAGGCACTATAGCAATGGTGGCGTGTCGCCACTGACAATAAAAAATGCACAATGTATAATGCATAATGCCGCATAGCATGTACACATTTACAAACATACACATTTACAAATTAAATAACTAACCCCGTGGTAGAAAAACTTCAACAGACCTTGCGCGACTCGGCAGTAGCGCGTTGGACGGTGCTGGTCTTGGTAGCATCGATGATGTTCTTTGCTTATATGTTCGTGGATATACTCTCGCCCCTGGCGTCCCTGCTCGAGAAATCGTACAATTGGGACCAAGGCGACTTCGGCACCTATGCAGCCGGTGAATATCTGCTCAATGTCTTTGGCTTCCTGATTATTGCAGGTATCATCCTCGACAAGATGGGCGTGCGCTTCACGGGTACGCTCTCCGCAAGCCTGATGGTTATCGGAGCGGCAATCAAGTATGTAGGTTTGAGCGATTGGTTCGATGCCAACCATGTTTCTTGGCTCAACTCGTGGTGGGTAGAGATGCCCGGTTCGGCGAAACTCGCCATGTTCGGCTTTATGCTCTTCGGCTGCGGCTGCGAGATGGCAGGCACTACGGTGAGCAAGATTCTCGCGAAGTGGTTCAAAGGCAAGGAGATGGCACTTGCCATGGGACTCGAAATGGCAATTGCCCGTGTCGGCGTGTTCGCTGCCATGTTCTTCTCCCCGCTGATTAGTCATAAGTTCGCAGTCGATGGCGTGGACTCGGTGGTAGCCCCTCTGCTCTTCGCCGCTCTCCTGCTCGTTATCGGACTGATTAACTTCCTGGTCTTCACCGTTATGGATGCCCGCTTCGACAAACAGTTGGTTGAGATAGGCGAGGCGACGGCGGTCAAAGACCCCGAGGACGAGTTCCATATCTCCGACCTCGGCAAGATATTCTCGAGCAAGATGTTCTGGATTATCGCTATCCTCTGCGTGCTGTACTACTCGGCCATCTTCCCCTTCCAGCGTTTCGCCACCAACTTCCTCGAGGAAACACTGAACATAACCAACGCCGAGGCGGCAGGTCTCTTCAAGTGGTTCCCTATCCTGGCAATGGTACTCACCCCGTTCTTGGGCTTATTCATTGATTATAAGGGCAAAGGCGCATCGATGATGATGATTGGCGCACTGATTATGATACTCTGCCACTGCGTCTTCGCTTTCGTGCTGCCCGTCTTTCCGAGCAAGACTTTGGCACTCGTTACAATCCTAGTTCTGGGTGTCAGTTTCTCCCTCGTGCCTGCGTCTATGTGGCCCTCTGTGCCGAAGATTATCGACGAGAAAGTACTGGGGTCGGCGTACTGCCTCATCTTTTGGGTGCAGAACATCGGACTCTGCCTCGTGCCGCTGCTCATTGGCAAACTGCGTGTGGCAACGGGCGGTTATCTCGTGCCGATGATTGTCTTTGCATCCTTTGGCGTAGTCGCTTTTGTGTTCTCGCTGCTCTTGAAGATAGAAGACAAGAAGAAAGGTTATGGATTGGAACTTCCTAATAAACAATAAGGACTCCCTTACGGTGAGTACAGACACACGCAATCTGCCTGCAGGTTGCGTGTTCTTTGCGTTGTGCGGAGATACTTTCGACGGCAATCACTTTGCTGCCAAAGCCCTCGACAACGGTGCGGCAATGGCAGTCGTGACAGACGAAAGCGTTTATAACCAACTGGTTACAAACTATGGAGAGACACGCGCTTTCCTCGTCCCTCCCTCGTTGCGGGGGAAAGGCGGAGTAGTCGCCTTGCAGTCGCTCGCACGCGCATGGCGTCGGGCATTGGGGCTGCCTATCATCGGCATTACGGGAACCAACGGCAAGACCACGACCAAGGAACTGACGGCGGCGGTGCTGTCCACGAAGTACCATAGCCACTATACGCAGGGCAACCTCAACAACTCTATCGGCGTGCCGCTTACCCTGCTGCAAATCAATCGCAAACACGAGTTGGCGATAGTGGAAATGGGTGCCAGCCACCCGGGTGATATTCGGGAACTGGTGGAGGTAGCCGAACCGAACTACGGACTGATTACCAATGTCGGGCGGGCGCACCTGCAGGGCTTCGGTTCGTTTGAGGGCGTGCAGCACACCAAGCAGGAACTCTACGACTACCTCGTGGCGCACAACGGCACAGTATTCCGCAACGCCGACAACCCGTACCTGGCAGCCATGTATGCGGACGCCTTGTCGAAAGCCCCCGATAGTCATTCGCAACTCATTGAGTACCATACGGGTACGATGCCTGCGGGGACACATCTCGTGGGCGATTACAATGCGGAGAATGTCGCGGCGGCGTTGGCAGTCGGTGCAGCGTTTGGCGTGTCGGAGGAGCAGGGGCTTGCCGCCATTCGGGCGTATGTCCCCTCCAATAACCGCTCGCAACTCGTTCATTCCGAGCGCAATAACACCATTGTGGTCGATGCCTACAACGCCAACCCTACCTCTATGCAGGCGGCTATCAATGCGTTTAAGGGTGACACCTATATACTCGGCGGTATGCGCGAACTGGGCGAGTACAGCCATCTCGAGCATCAGAATATCGTCAATATGTTGGCGGAGCGTAAGGCGGAGCGGGTGCTGCTTGTGGGCGATGAGTATGCTGCCACCACTGCGCCGTACCCTGTCCTGCACGATGTGCAGGAACTGATAGCCTACCTCCAAGCGCACCCCCTCGCTGACTGTACGGTTCTGCTCAAAGGCTCTCGTGGCAATCAATTAGAGAAAGCCCTGCCTTACCTGTAGTCCACCTGCCCGTGCGACGAAATATACTGTATATGCATTGTATATATGCAAGGTAGTTGCAGGGAGGATGCAATGAGGATACCGAGTGGATAGCACGGTTTTATACACTGCATAATTGTATAATCCGTATCCCCTCTCCCGCCTAAATTAGCCCTATACCATCTCAAACCGAAAAGTATAAACCCCTACTAAAATGAAGAAATCGATTGTTATCCCTATCATCGTCCTGCTCGTACTCGGAGTGGGCGTGCTGCTTTTCCTGAACTTCTACCAGAAGAAGGAGATGAACGCCCTCGTCGAGCAGATGGAGTTTGAGAAGTCCGAACTCGAGGACGAGTACGAAGACCTTGCGCTTCAGTTCGACGGGTACCAACAAATGGATATAAAGAACGACTCCCTGCAGGAACGCCTTGCCCAAGAGCAGCAGCGTGTGCAGGACTTGCTTGAGGAACTGCGTATCACCAAGGTGACCAACGCCCGCCGTATCGCCGAACTGAAGAAGGAACTCGCCACGGTGCGTGCCGTGATGAAAGACTATGTGCGCCAGATTGATTCGCTCAACGCTACCAATCAACGCCTTACGGTCGAGAACCAACAGTACCGTCAGGAGAACCGTCAGGTGCGCCAGCAGAATACCCAACTGACTTCGGAGAATACCAAACTCTCGGAGACCGTCAGCCGTGCATCTATGCTCGAGGTGTCTGCTTGTA
This sequence comes from Bacteroides uniformis, assembly GCA_963622435.1. GTDB lineage: Bacteria > Bacteroidota > Bacteroidia > Bacteroidales > Paludibacteraceae > Colicola. Next base: position 9,786 of record CAVFIY010000030.1, read on the forward strand.
AACTCACCACGCTCAATAAGCATGACCATAAGACGCGCATTGTCAGCCAGATACGCAAACTTCAGTTCGACTACACCATAGCCAAGAACATCACTTGTACGCCCGGTCTGAAGACGCTTTATGTCCGCCTCGTTGACCCCAGTGGCAACTTGCTCGGTGAAGAGAACAACCTCCTCTTCCACTTTGAGAATGAGGACATTCCCTATACCGTATCGCAGGAGTTCGAGTATGCGGGCGAGGAGTATCAAGGCACTATCTATTGGACGCTGACCGATGAGCCGCAGACGGGGTTGTACAATGCCGACTTCTTTGCGGACGGCAACTTGATAGGCTCCATTCCCTTCTCCATAAAGAAGTAATTCCCTTTGCATTCTTCTTTCTGTCGCCGGATATGCCTGCTCGCCGTGATGGCGTGCCTTGGGGCGTATCCGCTTCGTGCGGACACTTTTCCCCTGACGGAGAACATCATCGCCGACATCTATGAGTACCTCACGGAAACGGCTGCCGTGGACTATGAGGAACTGCAGGAAGACCTTATGGATGCCGCGGCGCACCCCGTCAATCTCAATGCCGCCACCGCCGCCGACCTGGAGCGTCTGCGTTTCTTGAGCGACCAACAGGTGGATGCCATTCTGCTCTATGTCTATGAGCATCCCATGCAGGACTTGTCGGAATTGCAACTCATCTCGTGCCTGGAGGATTACACCCTGCGCGACCTGCGTCCCTTTGTCTATGTCGCCTCCGTAGAGGAAGATAAGCGCCTGAATATCAAAGAGGTGTTCCGTTCGGCGCACCACGAACTCACCCTCCGCCTGGATACCCGTAATCTCGAGAACTATACGGGCGACCCTGTTTTCCTTCATACTCGTTACCGCTTCCGTTATCGCGACCGTGTGCAGTTCGGACTCACTCTGCGCCGCCCCGTCGGCGGTAAGGCGAGCGACCTGCAGTATGGCGGTTTCCTCCAACTGAACGACATTGCCTGCTTCCGCACTATCGTGGCGGGCGATTTCCAAGCCTCTTTCGGACAGGGGCTGGTGCTGGCGAACGCCTTTCACATGGGGCGTTCGTCCTATGTCATGTCTGTCGCTAATTCAGAGGACGGCTTGCGCAAGTACGGCAGTACGGACGGCGCGGGGCTGCACGGGGTGGGGGCGACGGCGGTCGTGAGTAAGGGGAAAGTGCGAACGGAGGTGTCTGCGCTCTATTCCCTCCAACTGCCCGCCGACACTATGCGCCACCATGTCCTTGGGGCGAACCTTACGATGCGCTATAAACGCTTCAAGTGGGGGCTGACGGCGGTGGAGAACCTCTATTCGGACACACTGCGCCCTTATCGTGATATGGCGTATAATGCGCACTATTTCCGTGGCACACGCCAAGCCGTTATGGGGCTGAATATGCGCTTCAACTATGGGCTGTTCGACCTCTTCGGCGAGGTGGCGACGGCGCAGAACACCCGCTGGGGCCTGGGGGCGATTGTCGGCAGCCATATCCTGCCGACTGACGGTATCGGTCTTGTGCTGCTCTACCGCTACTACTCCCCGTGGTTCGACAATACGCTGGGCTATGCCTACGCCGAGACTTCCCGTATCAACGACGAGAACGGTGGCTATATAGGTCTGGAAATCACTCGCTTACGCCACTGGCGATGGGTACTGTCGGGCGATGTCTTCCGCTTCTCGGGTGTGAAGTACGGTGTCCCTTACAGCCCCTCGTGGGGCTACGATGCTATTGCAGAGGCCGCCTACACGCCTAACGACCAATGGCAGATGATGCTGCGTCTGCGGGCGAGGGATAAGGCGAAGCGGGGGACTTATTCCGCTCGATACCGTTTCGATTGGACGGACGGGCATTGGCGGCTGCGCACGCAGGCGGAGGCGAACTTGGTAGCGGACAGCCTGCACGCACTCTCGTGGGGCGTGAGCGTATATCAGGATGTACAATATGCCTTTGTGAATGTCCCTCTGACGCTCCAACTGCGCCTGCAGGGCTTCGACGCGCGGGAGTGGAACAACCGCATCTATTCCTTCGAGAACGATGTCCTCTACGCCTATGGCAGTACCTTTGCCTATGGGCAGGGCGGGCGTGCCTATCTAAACCTGCGGTGGCAGATTAT
>CAVFIY010000031.1:0-5393 GCA_963622435.1 Bacteroides uniformis
GTTTCAGGTGCGTATGTCGCGAGGCGTGCAGGTTCGAGTCCTGTTCCGGGCACAAGAGAAGTGGTCATTAACAGTGGTGAAACTTCGCTAAACGGATAAGCTCAGTTTTATCGGTTACGAAAAGGAATTTGCAGAGCGCATTCTCATTGAGAGCAGCGCAACGATACAGATTCTAACTTTGCATAAACCGAGAAAACGCAAGTTTTATCGGTTTATAGAGGAGGAATTTGCGGAGCATAAAATTCACGCAGTGAATTTCTGCTGCGTAGCAAATTTCGACGACGCGCAGGTGGTGAAATTGGTATACACGCTACTTTGAGGGGGTAGTGGTCGCAAGATCGTGTGAGTTCGAGTCTCATCCTGCGCACAAGACTGACAAGAGGACATTCTACGAAAGTAGGATGTCCTCTTTGTTTTTTATACTAGGAAGAGGACAATCGCACCAAAACTTTGGAACGGACGCCTACGGCGTATTACCGTCAATTATCACAAAAACAACAGAAACGGGAGAGTTAATCTAATTATCACAAAATTCTACTATTGCGATAAATCGCCACATAGAGTACTCTACCCTATTTTCAGCATAACACATAATGCCATATTGCATAAGGCGCAATGCATAATGCATAATAGTATTGCATATTTCGTGCGGGAAAGGACACTAAAAAACATCTATAACCTACTCAAAATCAATATAAAAACAAGTAGTGGTAGGGGAGTGGTAGGGTAGTGGTAGGGGAATTCGCCCGTCATTAGCGGCTTTTCGCCCGCTTTTTACCCCCTCTTCGAGTTTATACAATATACATACAGTCTTGTATAGTATGCGCTGCTGCTACGCCGCCACCGCTTGCAAAGGGGGAACCCGTTTCTAACACCAACCGCTTAGTATGCGTGGCTGCTACGGCTCTTCCGCTTGCACGGGGCGACCGCATCAGGGCTTTGGAACGGGCGTTGGGCGTAATAAAGAGGGGAAATCTGCATTGTATGCAAAGAAATGAGCGGAAGGTTTGGCTATATCGCAAAAAAGCCGTAACTTTGCGGGGTCAATGGGGTGGCTCAATTCTCCTCTCTTTCAACACATAGTCTATCTCAACTACCTGCAAACGGATAAGCAGATAACTATTTCGACCGGGCAAACGGATAAACGGATAACCGCTGTAACCACACATAAACTCTTAATTCCATACACGAATAAACTGCTAAACAGATATACGAAATAACAATGGCAACACAAGAAGAAACCTTCAAGAAGATCGTCGCGCACTGCAAGGAATACGGCTTTGTATTCCCGAGCAGCGATATTTACGACGGACTTGCTGCCGTTTATGACTACGGTCAGAACGGTGTCGAACTGAAAAACAATATCAAGAAATACTGGTGGGACTCTATGACGCTCCTACACGAGAACATTGTGGGTATTGATGCCGCCATCTTCATGCACCCCACCACATGGAAGGCTTCGGGGCATGTCGATGCGTTCAACGACCCGCTTATCGACAACCGCGACTCCAAGAAGCGTTATCGTGCCGATGTGCTTATCGAGGACCAGATTGCCAAGTACGACGAGAAAATCGAGAAGGAGTTAGAGAAGGCGCGCAAGCGTTTCGGCGACTCGTTTGACGAGGAACTCTACAAGCAGACCAACGAGCGCGTAAAAGAGCATATCGACAAGCGCAACGCCCTCCACGAGCGGTACAGCGCAGCCATGAACGCCAACGACCTGGCGGAGTTGAAGCAGATTATCCTCGATGAGGAGATCGTTTGCCCTATCTCCGGCACCCGCAACTGGACCGACGTGCGTCAGTTCAACCTGATGTTCCGGACCGAGATGGGTAGCACCGCCGACGGCGCAATGAAGATATATCTCCGCCCCGAGACCGCGCAAGGTATTTTCGTCAATTTCCTCAATGTGCAGAAGACCGGGCGTATGAAGATTCCGTTCGGTATTGCACAGATCGGTAAGGCTTTCCGCAACGAGATTGTCGCTCGCCAATTCATCTTCCGTATGCGCGAGTTCGAGCAGATGGAGATGCAGTTCTTTGTCCGTCCGGGCGAGGAGATGAAGTGGTTCGAGCATTGGAAGCAGTTCCGCCTCAAATGGCACAAGGCGCTCGGGTTGGGCGACAACAAATATCGATTCCACGACCACGAGAAGTTAGCGCACTATGCAAATGCCGCTACGGATATTGAGTTCGAGATGCCGTTCGGCTTCAAGGAAGTGGAGGGTATTCACAGCCGTACCAACTTCGACCTGAGTCAGCACGCGAAGTTCAGCGGGAAGAAGATGGAGTACTTCGACCCGGAACTCAATCAGAGTTATACACCGTATGTGATAGAGACCTCTATCGGTGTGGACCGTATGTTCCTCAGCGTGGTCTGCTCGTCGTACAAAGAGGAGCAACTCGAGGGCGGCGACACCCGTGTCGTGCTGACGCTGCCGCCTGTTCTGGCGCCGGTCAAGGTCTGCGTCATGCCGCTCGTGCGCAAAGACGGGCTTCCCGAAAAGGCACGCGAGATTGTGGATATGCTCAAGTTCGACTTCCACACCAACTATGATGAGAAAGACTCTATCGGCAAGCGTTATCGCCGTCAGGATGCCATCGGCACACCGTTCTGCGTAACGGTTGACCACGACACGCTCAACGACGGTTGCGTCACGGTGCGTTACCGCGACACCATGGCGCAGGAGCGTATCAAGATTGAGGACTTGCACGCTCTTATCGCCAAGGCGGTTGACCCCAAGGTGCTTTATCGCAAGATTATGGGCAAGGAATAAGCCCCACGACATATCGTTATAGTGTGCGCCCGAATGACCGAAAGGTTGTTCGGGCGCACTGTTTTCGTACTATCGGATTGCAAGTGCGCAACGGAGAGGTACTGACAAAATGTCAGTCTGCAGGGTTTGGCAAAGTTTTTGCCTTTGCACAAGAGGACTCTCACCCGACCTCGAAGAGGGAAAGACCTCCCCCGACCCCTCCATAGGAGGGAAGAAGAGGGCGAGAGAAAGCACTCAAAGTCCCTCCATAGGCGGAGAGCGAAGATAGAACGATAACTAATAAACGCAATATATACTATGAGTAAAGGAAACATTGGGGTAACATCGAACAACATTTTCCCCGTTATCAAGAAATTCTTGTACAGTGACCACGAGATTTTTCTCCGTGAAATCATATCGAACGCAGTGGACGCTACGCAAAAGTTGAAAACACTTGCGAGCGTTGGCGAGTTCAAAGGAGAGTTGGGCGACACCCGTGTGCGCGTGACTATCGACAAAGACAAGCACACGCTGACCGTTACCGACCGTGGTATCGGTATGACCGCCGAGGAGGTGGATAAGTACATCAACCAAATCGCTTTCTCGGGCGCGGAGGAGTTTGTCAATAAGTATAAGGACAAAGCAGAGGCGATTATCGGACACTTCGGATTGGGCTTTTACAGTTCGTTTATGGTGTCGGACAAAGTGGAAATCTACTCGCAGTCGTACAAAGAGGACGCTAAAGCGGTTCATTGGAGTTGCGACGGCACGCCGGAGTACACCATGGAGGATACGATTAAGTCGGGGCGCGGTACGGACATCGTGCTGCACATCAACGATGAATTCAAGCAGTACCTGGAGGATGCCACGGTAGAAGGGCTGCTGAAGAAGTACTGCAAGTTCCTGCCCGTGGAGATTGCTTTCGGCAAGAAGAAAGAGTGGAAAGACGGCAAGCAGGTGGAGACCGATGAGGACAACATCATCAACGATACGAACCCCGCTTGGATGCGTAAGCCGTCGGATTTGACCGATGAGGATTACGACAAGTTCTACCACGAACTCTACCCGATGCAGATGGAGGAGCCGCTGTTCCACATCCACCTGAATGTGGATTATCCGTTCCACTTGACGGGTATTCTGTACTTCCCGAAGATAAAGAACAACTTGGATGTACATCGCAACAAGATACAGTTATACTGCAATCAGGTATATGTTACCGACGAGGTGGAAAATATCGTACCCGAGTATCTGACGCTGCTGCACGGCGTAATCGACTCTCCCGATATTCCGCTGAATGTCAGTCGTTCGTATCTGCAAAGTGATAACAATGTAAAGAAAATCAGCGGGTACATCACCAAGAAAGTGGCTGACAAATTGGCAGAACTCTACAAGAACGACCGCGAGAACTTCGAGAAGAAGTGGGACGATGTGAAGATGTTCATCCAGTTCGGTATGCTCAGCGACGAGAAGTTCTACGACAAAGCCATCGGGTTTGCGTTATTGAAGAACCTCGACGGGAAGTACTTCACGCCGGACGAGTACCGAGCAAAGGTGAAAGAGGCACAGACGGACAAGAACGGCGATGAGATTCTGCTCTACACACAAGACCCCGACGCATCGTATTCGTATATCGAACGCGCCAAGGAAAAGGGCTATGATGTGCTGCTGATGGACGGCGAATTGGATGTACACGCCATGTCGCAAATGGAACAGAAGAGTATGGGCGATGGCGAAGAGAAAAAGGATGCCATTCGGTTCGTACGCGTGGACTCGGATGTAATCGAGAACCTGATTCTCAAAGAGGATAAGCAAGCCGTAACGCTGACGGCGGAACAGGAAGATGCACTGCGCTATAGTTTCGAGAGCCAACTGCCGAAGGGTGAGAATACGCAATACTCGGTTAGTTTTGAGTCGGTGGCGAAAGATGCGCTGCCCGTGTTCCTAACACAGAATGAGTTTATGCGCCGTATGAAAGAGATGTCCGCACACCGGCAGGGGATGTCGTTCTACGGACAGATGCCCGACCAGTACAACATGGTTGTAAATACCGCTAACGAAAAGGTTACGAGCCTGTTAGACGGTTTGGTGGCTACGGCAGCCGAAGAGGTAAAGCCGCTCTACGAGCAGATAGCCGCCAAGCAGAAAGAGGAGGACGACCTGCGTGCCGCACAGAAAGACAAGAAGGAGGCGGACTTGACGCAAGAGGAGAAAGACGCCGTGACGAATGTGACGAAAGAGTTGGGTGCGCTCCGTCAGCAAGTAAAAGAGGTATATGCAAAGCACGCCGCCGGCAACGAGAAAGTACATCAGTTGATTGATATTGCGCTGTTGGCAAGCGGATTGCTGAAGGGCGAAGCCTTGGCGAAATTTGTAAACCGCTCGGTGGAACTGCTCTGATTTTCAGACGAGAATAATAGAAAAGAGAGGAGATGACGGAAGTTGTCTCCTCTTTTTTTGTGGGTTGCGGCGGAGGGGGACAGTTTTGAGAGATTTGGAGTATGGTTGGGGTGTAGTGGGGCGGTTTTGGGGGTATGGTAGAGTGATTTTTGGGGTGTGGTGTGGCGTTTTTGGGCGTGGGATAGCGGATTATTATTTAACAAGTTATTATTTTTCGAGCGTTCGTCGAGCCTGGCTTAGC
>CAVFIY010000031.1:5403-11825 GCA_963622435.1 Bacteroides uniformis
GGCTTAGCCCCGGCTTGAGGTTTGCTTAGCCGTGGCTTGGTCATTTTTTTGAAGAAAATAGAAGATTTAATAAAGGGCTGTTGGCGTTTACATTTATACAGAAACACAACAAGAAAAGACAGGGGAGAAATCAAAAATTGCGGAGTAAAACGACCAAAAGTTGCGGAGTAAAACGACCAAAAGTTGCGGAGTAAAATGGTCAAAAGTTGCGGAAAAACGAAGAAAAACTTGCGGGAACCAATTCATTTTCATACCTTTGCGGCAAAATTGAAAAAGGGGGAGAATTGGGGTATAAAAGGAGCAAAAAAGAAGGAAGAAATAAAGGAGGCAAAAGTACCGCGAGGTAAGAAAGCAAAAGACGATAAGGAGGCTAACGATACAGAGGGAAATTATAAGGAGAAAACGATAAGGAGGCAAGATATGAGGCAGTACAAACAACGAATCGTAGATACCCTGCTCGAACGAAAACTGCAGGGCAAAGGGGCTATCCTATTGGAGGGTCCCAAATGGTGCGGAAAGACCACTACCGCACGACAAATAGCCAAAAGCCTGCTCGACTTAGGGAACACCGCCGTGCTACGAGATGCCTTGGAGACTTACCAGGTCAAGCCAATGGCGCTCCTGGCGGGAGCGACCCCGAAACTGATAGACGAGTGGCAAAGCATTCCCGAACTATGGGATATGGTACGCTCCGAAGTGGACGAACGAGGCGAAATGGCACAGTTCATCCTCACCGGCAGCAGTACCCCTATCGAGCAGAGCAAACTACGGCACAGCGGAAACGGACGAATAGGGCGGCTGAGCATGCGCACCATGAGCCTCTGGGAATCAGGCGAATCGACCGGTACAGTGTCGTTCAACGACCTGTTTGAGGGGAAAGATATCGAACCCCAAGACAACCCGCTCGACATAAAACGGATTGCCTACCTGCTCTGCCGCGGCGGTTGGCCGCAAGCCACATTCATGACCGGCGAGGTGGCACTCGACCAGGCACGGGACTACTACGAGACCATCTACAAAGTGGATATTCAGCGTATAGACGACATCCGTCGCAACAGCGAGCGTACCCGATTGCTGCTCCGTTCCTACGCACGCAATATCGCCACGGCGGTGAGTTTCAGCAGGTTAGCGGCTGACATCAAAGAGAACGACAACGGTTCGATTACCTATGAGACCATCTCGGACTACATAGATGCGCTGAAGAAACTCTTCGTTCTGGAGGATGCCCCTGCATGGAACCCGAACCTCCGAAGCAAGACCGCCATTCAGTCCTCCGAGACCCGTTATTTCACCGACCCGAGCATCGGGACTGCGGCATTGGGAATTGCGCCCAAGGACTTGGAAAACGACCTGCAGACTTTCGGGCTACTCTTTGAGAACATGGCGATACGGGACTTGCGCGTCTATGCCGACGCCCTGGACGGGCATATCTACCACTACCGAGATGCCTCCGGGCTGGAGTGCGATGCCGTTCTGCACAAGCGCGACGGGGCATACGGACTGATTGAAATCAAACTCGGAGGCCCTGACAATATCGACAAAGCCGCCGCCTCACTGCACACGCTGGCGGAGAAAATAGACACCGACAAGATGAAACAGCCCGCCCTGTTGATGGTGATGACCGCCGTAGGGCAGTACGCTTACCGCCGAAAAGACGGCGTATATGTAGTGCCTATCGGATGTCTTAAGCCGTAAGGGCGAAAAAGATACGCCTGTGCGAAAAAAGTCCGGCGGAAAGGTTGCATAAACGAGAAAAAATGTGTACCTTTGCAGAGTGTTACGAGGAGTAAGATATACGCCATAATAAACAAAACCATTTTCGTAACAAACAGTGCAAAACGGTTCTAGACAAGGCGGGCTTACTTCGGAATGCCGCCACAAACGACCTCGGTTAAGAAGACAAGCCTCCATGCGGTCGGCAATAAAGTCCTTGCGAATGCCGCCACAAACGACCTCGGTCAAGAAAGCAAGCCCGCTTGGCACAAACCGCTCATAAACAAGTCATTATTCATAAACAAGCCATTATAATTACGCCCTATGCAAGTTGAATTAATACTGCTCGTGCTGTCGCTGCTGTTCTTCGCCAGCATATTCACCGACAAAGTCGGATACAAATTCGGTGTACCCGCCCTGCTGCTGTTCCTCGCGGTCGGTATGCTCTTCGGCGCAGACGGTATCGGTAAGTTCTTCAACGAAGACGGCATCGGCTACATCCTCGACATCGACTCGGCGCAGGCCATCGGCACCGTGGCACTCTGTATCATCCTGTTCTCGGGCGGTATGGACACCAAACTGTCGGAGATACGCCCCGTCATGCTCCCCGGACTGACACTCGCCACGCTCGGTGTGCTGCTGACCGCCATCATCACGGGTGTCATCATCTATTACATCTTCGGCTGGCTGAACGCCATTGCGAGCGTGAGTATTTGGGTGGCACTGCTTATGGCATCGACCATGTCCTCGACCGACTCCGCCTCCGTCTTCTCTATCCTGCGCACCTCGGGCATCGGTTTCAAGCACAACCTCCGCCCGCTGCTGGAGTTGGAGAGCGGTGCAAACGACCCGATGGCGTATGTGCTGACGACGACGCTGATTGGCGTAGTAACCGCCACGGCGACGGAGATTTCGGGGTTGGCTATCGTGCAGACCATTGTCGTACAGTTGGTTATGGGTGCGGTCATTGGCTTCCTCTTCGGGAAAGGCATCGTGAACCTGATGCGCAAAGCCCAGTTGAGCAACGAGTCGCTCTACCCTATCATGGTGCTGACCGCCTGCATCTTCATCTTCTCAATTACCTATTACCTACAGGGGAACACCTACCTCGCCGTGTACATCGGCGGTCTTGTGATAGGCAACAGCAAATTCACCCGCAAACGCCAGACCCGCAGTTTCTTCGACGGATTGACCTGGCTGAGTCAGTTGGTGATGTTCCTCGTGTTGGGTCTGATGGTGCGCCCGCACGAACTGCTGCAACTGCAAGTATGGCTTCCGTGCCTGATAATCAGCGTGGTAATGATATTCATCTCGCGCCCTATCGCGGTGTTACTCTGTATGCTGCCCTTCAAACAGTTCACCCGCCAAGACAAGATAATGCTCAGTTGGGTCGGGCTGAAAGGCGCAGTGCCTATCATCTTCGCCATTATGTGTAAGGCAGCGAATGTGAACCATGCCGACCTGATATTCAACATCGTCTTCCTCTGCACGCTGGTATCGCTCATCGTACAAGGTACCTCGCTCTCCGCCATGGCACGCCGCCTGCACCTGGCGCTGCCCGTAACAAACCTGAAGAAACTGCAGCACTTCGACCTCGACCTGCCCGAAGAGATAGAATCGTCCGCCACGGAGATAGAGGTGACAAAGGACATGCTCGTTATGGGGACGCAACTCAAGAACCTCGAACTACCTGCTAAAACGCTGGTAATCATGGTGCGACGGGGCGAAGACTTCTTCGTGCCGTCGGGCAAATCGGAACTGCAAGCGGGCGACCAACTGCTCGTGATAACCGACAACGATGCCGCCGTGGCAGAACAGTACCGCATGGAGGCTGCCGAAGAGGAGGAACAACACTGGGGCGACCAACTGATAAACAACACCACCGGGTTCCTCAAAGAACGGTGGCATAAGTTAGTGCATAACACGAAGAAGACCGACAAAGCCTAAAGTCCAGACCTCCCCCTACCCATCCGGAGGAGGGGAGGACAGAACGGGGCAAACGGTTATACAATACTCTCTACCCCCCTTTGGAGGGTGTGGAGAGGTCTAATTCACACCAATCCTTCACCCCCTCCTTTGGAGGGGTTTGGGGAGGTACAAGTTTCATTGCAATGAAGAAAAAAACGATATTTCTGACCGGGGCGACCGGGACGATGGGGTATGCAGGCATGCAGGAGATACTGCGCTACCCCGAGCGATACAACCTGCGCATACTGGCACGCCCGAGTGCCAAGAACAAAAAACTGCTGGCGCCGCTGCTCGACCGACTAGAAGTAGTGTGGGGCGACCTCACACGCTATGAGGATGTGCTTCAAGGCGTTACGGGCGCAGACATCGTGCTGCATGTGGGCGGCATGGTCTCCCCACAAGCGGACTATCGCCCCACCGCGACCCGTAAGACGAACATCGCTGCGGCGACCTATATCCGCGACGCCGTACTGGCGCAACCCGCTGAACATCAGCCCCGTGTGGTCTATATAGGCAGTGTGGCACAGATGGGCGACCGCCGCGAACCTCTCCACTGGGGGCGTACGGGCGACCCTATCTGCGTGTCTGCCTACGACCACTACGGCATCACCAAAGCACGGGCGGAGTATATCCTCACCAACTCTCCTATTAAGAAATGGGTCAGCCTGCGCCAGTCGGGCATACTCTACCCCGCCATACTCAAGAACTTCGACCCTATCATGTTCCATGTGCCTATACGGGGCGTGCTGGAATGGGCAACCGTGGAGGACAGCGGGCGACTGCTGGAACGGGTGTGCCGCGACGAGGTGCCGGAAGAGTTCTGGAACCGCTATTACAACATCGGTTCGGGCAAGGAGTACCGTATCAGCAACTACGAGTTCGAGCGACTGCTGTTGGACGCCGTGGGCTGCCCGCGACCGGAGCAGATATTCGAGGCGAAGTGGTTCACTACACGCAATTTCCACGGTATGTGGTACGCCGACGGCGACCGCTTGGAGCAGTACTTGCACTTCCGTGCGAACATCCCCGTGAAAGCGTATTTCGCCCAAATGGCAAAGGCGGGCAGCATCCCCGCCGCCGTGAAATTCGCCTCTAAAACAAAGATTGCCAAACTGTTCCCACATTGTGTGAAACTCGCGATGTACTGTTTGGCGAACTCGAAGACGCACGGCACACAGTGGTGGATTCGGCACAATGTAGAGCAGCGCATACACGCCTATTACGGGTCGCTCAAGGCGTACAAGGCTATCCCCAAGTGGAAAGACATGGACTTGAGCCACAACAGCGAAGAGGCGGTACTGCTCGACCACGGCTACGACGAGCAGAAGCCCATGAGCCTGTTCACGATAGAGGATATGCAGAAAGCAGCCGCTTTCCGTGGCGGCAAATGCCTATCCAAAGAGATGAAACAGGGCGATTGGGACACGCCGTTGGAGTGGGAATGTGCTGAATGTCATCGGTTTAGCGCATCGCCGAGGGTCGTACTGTTGGGCGGACACTGGTGTCCCGAATGTATGCCGTGGCCGTACAGCGACGAGCCGAACGCCCGCCCGTGGCACTGGGACAAGATTGCCCGCGAGAACCCGTTCTTCGCACAGATTTGGACACCGCTGCACGACCCCGCCGAGGACAATATCTATGGCGCAGAAGTGTTCGAAGGATGGGAGGGGAATAATTAACAATTAAAAATTAACAATTAATATGCACGGGAGGGGCATTCATCTAACTGTTGATTATTGCCCCTCCCTGCAAGTCAGTTCCCACGCATGTTAATTGTTAATTCTTAATTACTACTGTTGCGATAAATTTGATGGTACGGACTATGTAGCCCATATAAAGCAGCACATCCGACAGCCTGGGGGCGTGGGTGTCCCCACCCGCGGCGGCTCGTCAGAGCCGGTTGACTATACGGTGTCTAGTTCACCACGCCAACCGTAAAAGTTTCCTGTTGTTCCTGCCTCTCAACAATAGATTTCAAATCGAGAAATCAATGAATGCTTATAAGCGCATAAATATCAGTTATTTACAACCACGCCATGTCGATTTATCGCAACACTAGTAATTCTTAATTGTTAATTGAAGAACAGTTGATTATTGCCCCTCCCTGCAAGTCAGTTCCCACGCATGTTAATTGTTAATTCTTAATTGTTAATTGAAGAGCATTCTCCCTGTTCTTTCCCTGATGTTACCCTGTTGTTAGCCTTCTCTTGCACCCTACTCTATTCGTCTAATTAGTCCAATTAGACCTATTAAACCTATTAAACCAATCAGTCCAATAAGACCTATTAGACCTATTCATTCTCTAATTTTACCGGCAGCACTGGCAGCACTGGCAGGTAAATTCCTATATTATTATATACACTATTTGTGTACAACCTATATATAGAATTATGCTGCCAGTGCTGCCAGTGCTGCCGGTGCTGCCGGTCCGATAGGTCTTTTGCACAGAAAAGCACGCAAACTATTGTATAAATCAAGAAAAAGTAGTATCTTTGTGCGCTATTTGTGCGGCAGCGTATACGCACATCAGCGACATCAGCGACACCCCCAAGCCCTCACGAAAACGCCCCGCGGCGCAATACCTATCGGGCTTCGCGGCAAAAGAGGGTGGCAAATATACTGAAATACCCCTCCTTTGGAGGGGTGAGGGGAGGTAACACTATAATAAAGATATACTGTTTCAACAAGATATGAAGAAATTCAAAGAGTATAAGCAACTGAATCTGTCGGAGGTGAGCCGA
>CAVFIY010000032.1:0-11769 GCA_963622435.1 Bacteroides uniformis
TATACCGACAGCGAAGGCCTGACAAGGTGCTTCTACTGCGACCATTTGGTGTGAGTTTTTAGGTTTACGAGTTTATGGGGGGGATGAGGTTTAGGAGTTTAGGAGTTTAGGAGAAGTTGAATTGGTTAATGGGTTGAATAAGTTTATGTGAGCGAATAAGCATCTAACAAAAAACTCCTGCAAACCGCTAAACTATTTAACTACTACTCAACTTCTCAACTACTACTCAACTTCTCAACTACTACTCAACTTCTCAACTACTACTCAACTTCTCAACTACTACTCAACTTCTCAACTACTACTCAACTTCTCAACTACTACTCAACTTCTCAACTACTCAACTACTACTCAACTTCTCAACTACTCAACTGCTTAACCACTACTGCACTAACCACTGAACTAAAAAACAACCGAAATATGTCTTTACTTACTGAACGCGTCCTGCAAGAAGGACTGACCTTTGACGACATACTGCTCGTCCCCGCCTACAGCGAAGTGTTGCCCCGTGAGGTATCACTCGCCGGACAATTCTCTCGACACATTGCCCTCAACATCCCGCTCGTGTCCGCCGCCATGGACACCGTGACGGAAGCCACGATGGCAATAGCAGTGGCTCGAGAAGGCGGTATCGGCGTGATACACAAGAACATGTCGATTGCTCAACAAGCCGCTGAGGTGCGTCGCGTGAAGCGCTCGGAGAACGGACTGATTTCTGACCCCATCACCATCACCGCCGACCGCACCGTGGGCGATGCGCTGCAGATGATGCACGACAACCACATCGGCGGCATTCCCGTGGTGGATAAGGAGAATTTCCTCGTCGGCATCGTGACGAACCGAGACCTGCGTTTTGAGCAAGACATGAAACGCCCCATCGGCGAGGTGATGACGAGCGAGCATCTGGTGACCATCGAATCGACCTCGACCGAAGTGGTGATGGAGGCGCTACAGACCCACCGCGTGGAGAAACTGCCCGTGGTAGACAAAGAGGGCCATCTGCGCGGACTGGTAACCTACAAAGACATAACCAAACTGAAAGATTTCCCCAACGCCTGCAAAGACAGCAAGGGGCGGCTGCGTTGTGCGGCGGGCGTAGGCATCACGCAGGACTTTATGGACCGCGTGGATGCGCTGGTGGCAGAGGGCGTGGATGCCGTCGTGTTGGACTCGGCACACGGCCACTCGAAGAATATTGTCAACGCCCTGCGCACCATCAAAGACAAATACCCCGAATTAGACGTCGTAGTGGGCAACATTGCGACCGCCGAAGCCGCCAAATACCTTGTGGAGAACGGGGCTGACGGCGTGAAAGTGGGCATCGGGCCGGGCTCGATCTGCACCACGCGTATCATTGCGGGCGTAGGCGTACCGCAACTGTCCGCCATTTTCGACTGCGCCAAAGCCATTGCCGGCAGCGGTGTACCCGTGATAGCCGACGGCGGACTGCGCTACTCGGGCGATGTGGTGAAGGCACTGGCTGCGGGCGGCAACTGCGTGATGTGCGGCTCGATGTTTGCCGGCACCGAAGAGGCTCCGGGCGACACCATTATCTATAATGGGCGTAAATTCAAATCGTACCGCGGCATGGGCTCGATAGACGCCATGAAAGCCGGCTCGGCCGACCGCTATTTCCAAAGCAAGGAGCAGAACATCTCGAAATTAGTTCCCGAAGGCATCGTGGGACGCGTGCCCTACAAAGGCACCGTGTCGGAAACTATCTACCAACTGCTCGGCGGACTGCGCTCGGGTATGGGCTATGTGGGTGCCCACAACCTCGCCGAGTTGCAACAAGCCAAGTTTGTGCGTATCACGGCCGCCGGCGTGACCGAAAGCCATCCGCACAACGTGACCATCACCGCCGAAACGCCGAACTACTCGCGCAACGAATAATATGCAGAAAATCATCATTTTAGACTTTGGCAGCCAAACCACGCAGCTGATTGGGCGACGGGTACGCGAGCTGGACACCTTTTGCGAAATAGTGCCCTACAACAAGTATCCCGAAGACGACCGCGACGTGATAGGCGTCATCCTGTCCGGCTCGCCGCTGAGCGTGTATGCCGACGATGCCTTCCTAGTGGATCTGTCGCACATCCGCGGGCGGCTGCCGATACTCGGTATCTGCTACGGAGCGCAATACATGAGCCATATCTACGGCGGCAAAGTGGAGAGTGCCGGCACGCGTGAGTACGGACGGCAGTGTCTGACCTACATCGACAAGACTTGCCCGCTGTTCCACGGATTCGAAGACGGCTCGCAGGTCTGGATGTCGCACGGCGATAGCATTACCCGAGTGCCCGAAGGCGCCCGAGTGGTGACCTCGACCGAGACGGTCGAAAACGCCGCCTACTACATTGCCGCTCCGGAAGGACATGCGGAGGCACCGATATTCGGCACGCAATTTCACCCCGAAGTGTTCCACTCACTGCAAGGAACGCTGCTGCTGCGCAACTTTGTGGTTGGCGTGTGCGGCAGCCGTCAAGAATGGAGCGCCGACGCCTTTGTGGAGACCACCATCGCCCAACTGCGGGAGCAGATAGGCACCGACCGAGTCATTCTCGGGCTGTCGGGCGGCGTGGATTCGTCGGTGGTGGCCGTGCTGCTGAACAAGGCCATCGGCGACCAACTGACTTGTATCTTTGTCGATCACGGCATGCTGCGCAAAAACGAGTTCCACGATGTGATGCGGGACTACGAGTGCCTCGGGCTGCACGTGATAGGCGTGGATGCGTCGGAGAAATTTCTCGGCGACCTTGCGGGCGTGAAAGAACCCGAACGGAAACGAAAAATCATCGGGCGCGACTTTGTGGAGGTATTCAACGAAGAGGCCCGCAAGATAAAAGACGCCAAATGGCTTGCTCAAGGCACTATCTACCCCGACCGTATCGAGTCGCTGAACATAACGGGCAAAGTGATAAAGAGCCACCACAACGTGGGCGGGCTTCCCGAAGAAATGCACTTGCAACTCTGCGAGCCGCTCAAATGGCTGTTCAAAGACGAAGTGCGTCGTGTGGGGCGCTCATTAGGCATGCCGGAGCACCTGATTACCCGTCATCCGTTCCCCGGCCCCGGATTGGCCGTGCGCATTCTGGGCGACATCACCCGCGAGAAAGTGCGCATTCTGCAAGACGCTGACGATATTTTCATCCGTGGCTTGCGCAACTACAAGGTGCGGTTGAGCGGCGAAGAGGCACGAGCCGTGCTGGCCGCAGGCGTCCCCGCCGACATGCAAAACGGCGAGATAGAAGTGAGCCTATACGACCAAATCTGGCAAGCGGGCGCAATCCTCTTGAGCGAGGTCAGGAGCGTCGGCGTGATGGGCGATGAGCGCACCTACGAGAACCCTGTGGCGCTGCGTGCCGTCACCTCGTCGGACGCCATGACCGCCGATTGGGCACACCTGCCGTACGACTTCATGGCCAAATGCTCGAACGACATCATCAACCACGTGCAGGGCGTGAACCGAGTATGCTACGACATCTCCTCCAAACCGCCCGCAACCATCGAATGGGAATAAGATTCAATTAATAATTAACAATTAATAATTAACATGCATGGGAAATTTTCCTTGGTTTTTCCCTGTTTTTACCTTGTTCTTGAGCTGATTTTGCCATTTATAAATTTATACATTTACACATTGATACAATGAAGGTAGGAGTAATCATGGGCAGCACCTCGGATCTGGAGGTGATGACGCCCGCCATTAAGACACTGGAAGAGTTCGGTATCGAAGTCGATAAGCGCGTCATCAGCGCCCACCGTGCGCCGCACGCCCTGATGGAATGGGCAGAGACGGCTCGTGAACGAGGGCTGAGCGTTATCATTGCGGGCGCAGGCGGAGCAGCCCATCTGGCCGGCGTGATTGCAGGGCTTACCACACTGCCCGTCATCGGCGTACCCGTTCGCTCCAAGACGCTCGACGGACTGGACAGCCTGCTTAGCATGGTGCAAATGCCGAGCGGCATACCCGTGGCGTGCGTAGCCATCGACGGTGCCAAGAACGCAGCCCTGCTCGCCGTTGAGATGCTGGCGCTCACCGACTCGGCGCTGCTGAAACAATTGGAAGAATTCCGCCGCAAGCAAACCGAAAAGATTCTCAACACCACAATCTAAATTTCACCACGAATGGCTAATTATCGTATCTTTGTCGAAAAGAAAGAAGCGTTCCGCATCGAGGCAGAGAGCCTGCGTCAGGAACTCAACGAGAACCTGCAACTCCATCTCGAGCAGTTGCGCTACCTCTGCGTCTACGACCTGTTCGGTTTCACCCCCGAGCTGCTGGAGCAGAGCCGCTACAGCGTTTTTGGCGAGCGGGTAACCGACACCGTAACCGACTGCTGCGACCTTGCGGGCAAACGCTATTTGGCCGTCGAGTTCATCCCCGGACAGTTCGATCAACGCGCCTCGTCGGCCGTGGATTGCGTCCATCTGATTTACCCTCAGGCGGATATCGAGATTCGCAGTGCCCGCCTGCTGCTGTTCGACGATACGATTAGCGATGCCGACTTGGCTCGCATACGCCATTACTACATCAATGCCGTGGAGGCGCGGGAGAAAGACTTGTCTAAGCTGGAGCAGATTCAGCACGCCGACGTAAAGCCGCTCGCCTCGCTCGACGGATTCACCGATATGGCCGAGGCGGACTTGGCGCCGTTCTGCAAGCAATGGGGGCTGGCGATGAATGCCGACGACCTCAGAGAGGTGGTGAACTACTTCCGCCACGAGCGCCGCAACCCCACCGAGACCGAGCTGCGCATTCTCGACACCTACTGGTCCGACCACTGCCGCCACACCACTTTCACCACCATTCTGGAGCATATCCGCATCGACGATTCGTTCCTGCGGGACGAGCTGGAGAGCACGCTCGGGCTGTTCCATTCCATCCGCAAAGAGCTGAAGCGCGAGCAGAAACCGCTGTGCCTGATGGAGCTTGCCACTATCGGCGCCCGCTACTTGCGGAGCCGAGGCCTGCTCGACGACATGGAGCAGAGCGAGGAGAACAACGCCTGCTCGATTTTTATTGATGTGGATGTCGACGGGCAACAAGAGAAATGGCTGCTGCAATTCAAAAACGAGACCCATAACCACCCCACCGAGATCGAACCTTTTGGCGGCGCAAGCACCTGCTTGGGCGGCGCCATTCGTGACCCGTTGTCGGGGCGTGCCTACGTCTATCAAGCCATGCGCGTAACCGGTGCGGGCAATATCTATGCCCCCGTGGCGGACACCCTTGCGGGCAAATTGCCGCAGCGGGTCATCTCCCGCAAGGCCGCAGCAGGCTACTCTTCGTACGGCAACCAGATAGGACTGGCCACCACCCATGTCCGCGAAATCTACCACCCATCTTATGTGGCCAAACGCCTCGAGGTGGGCGCCGTGGTCGGTGCGGTCAAGGCCGATGCCGTGCGCCGCGAGTCGCCCGCAGCCGGCGATGTGATTCTGCTGTTGGGCGGGCGCACGGGCCGAGACGGCATCGGAGGCGCCACGGGTAGCAGCAAGGAACATACCGAGGCCTCACTCGAGTCGTGCGGGTCGGAGGTGCAAAAAGGAAACGCCCCCGAGGAGCGCAAACTGCAGCGCCTGATGCGTCGGCCGGAGGCTACCCGACTGATCAAAAAATCGAACGACTTCGGTGCCGGCGGTGTGAGCGTGGCTATCGGCGAGTTGGCCGATGGGTTAGACATCTATCTCGACCGTGTGCCGACCAAATATGCGGGGCTCAACCCGACCGAGTTGGCCATTTCCGAATCGCAAGAGCGTATGGCCGTTGTGGTCGAGGCCAAAGACCGTGAGGCGATGGAGCGCCTCTGCCGCCAAGACAATATCGAGGTAACCTATGTGGCGGATGTCACCGACACGGGTCGTATGCGCCAATACTATCACGGCACGCTCGTGGCCGACCTGAAGCGTGAATTTATCGACAGCGCGGGCGCCAAGCACTATGCCGACGCCACCATCAACGCCGTCGACAACCACGACCCCTTCCGCCGCACGCCGGCGGGCGACACGCTGCTCGAGCAATTCTCCGCCGACCTTGCCGACCCCAATGTCACCTCGCAGAAAGGACTTATCGAGGAATTCGATGCCTCTATCGGCCGCAGCACGGTGTTGATGCCCTTCGGCGGCGCGCGCCAGCAGACCGAGACACAGGTTTCGGTGCAGAAGCTGCCGACCGACGGCTTTACCAACACCGCCTCGATTATGGCGTTCGGCTACAACCCGTTCTTGACCGAATGGAACCCGTACCATGGCGCTGCCTACGCCGTCGTGGAGGCTTGCACCAAGGTGGTGGCAGCCGGCGCCGACTACAGCCGCATGCGTTTCTCCTATCAGGAATACTTCGAGCGCATGACGCACGACCCGCACACCTACGGCAAACCGCTCGCCGCCCTGCTCGGTGCGCTCAAAATGCAAGTGGCGCTCGGGCTGCCGTCTATTGGCGGCAAAGACTCTATGTCGGGCACCTTTGAGCATATCTCCGTGCCGCCGACGCTGATCGCTTTCGGAATCACCACTATGGGCGCCGACCAAGTCATCTCGCCCGAATTCAAGCAAGCGGGGCACCCCATCTATCTTATCAAGCACACGCCCGAGGCAAACTATATGCCGTCGGTGGAATGTCTGAAAACCAACTGGGCAAACACCACTCGCGCCATCCACGACGGCACGATCTGCAGCGCCTACGCCATCGGCTTCGGCGGTATCGCCGAGGCGCTGGCCAAGATGTCGTTCGGCAATGCGCTGGGCGTTGATATCACGATCAACGAGCACTCGCTGTTCGACTATCAATACGGATCGCTGCTGGTGGAGGCCACCCGCGTTTTAGATATCCCGAACGCCATTCTCCTCGGCCGCGTGGTCGAAGGCAACGACTTGATTATCAACGGCACACACCTGTCTCGTGCCGTGTTGGAGCAGGCCTGCTGCGCTCCTTTCGAGCGGGTCTATCCCGCCTCGGTGGCAGCCAAGCACACCTTGCTCGAGCCGCAAGCCACGGCAGACACGGCGCTGACGCCCAAAACGCTTCGCTATGCAGGCGAGCCGGTGGCGCACCCGCTGGTCTATATTCCCGTTTTCCCCGGCACCAACTGCGATTACGATTCCGCCAAGGCATGGCGAGCCGCGGGCGCCCAAGTGGAGACCACTATTTTCCGCAACCTGACGGGCGAGGATGTGCTGCAATCCATCGATGAGATGGTGTCGCACATCGGTCGTGCCCATATCATGATGTTGGCGGGCGGCTTCTCGGCGGGCGACGAGCCCGACGGCAGCGGCAAGTTCATCGCCTCGGTGCTGACCAACGAGAAGGTGTCGGCGGCCATCGATGCACTGATTGCTCGAGGCGGACTGATTTTAGGTATCTGCAATGGTTTTCAGGCTCTTATCAAGAGCGGCCTGCTTCCGTATGGTAAGACAGGCACCGTTACACCCGATTCGCCGACGCTGTTCCGCAACGACATCAATCGCCACATGTCGCAGATGGTGACCACCGTGGTGGCAAGCACCGAGAGTCCGTGGTTGCAAGGCATGTCGGTGGGCGACACGCATACCATTGCCGTCAGCCATGGCGAGGGCAAGTTTGTGGTGTCGGAGGCCGAGGCAGCCGCATTGTTCCGCAATGGGCAGGTGGCATTCCGTTATGCCGACCCCGCCACGGGTCAACCGACCATGCAGGCGCCGGCGAACCCGAACGGATCGTATTACGCCATTGAGGGAATTCTCTCGCCTAATGGGCAAATCCTCGGCAAAATGGGTCATACGGAGCGTTACGAGGCGAATGTTTTCAAGAATATTCACGGACAGAAGACGCAGCCGCTCTTTGCGAACGCCGTCCGTTACTTCTCTCAACGCTAAATACTCAACCACTAAAAAAACTCTCAACTTCTCTCAACTCTCAACTCTAAACACTAAACTAAATCATGGCACAGCATTACGAAGCAGCAGGCGTCAATCTCGAAGCCGGATACGAGGTAGTCAGCCGTATCAAATCGCATGTAAAATCCACGGCACGCAAAGGCTCTATGGGGGGTATCGGCTCGTTTGGCGGTATGTTTGACCTCAGCGCGCTGAACATCAAGGAGCCTGTTTTGGTATCGGGCACCGATGGCGTGGGTACGAAACTGAAACTCGCTTTTGCGCTCGACAAGCACGACACCATCGGTATCGATGCCGTGGCGATGTGCGTCAACGATGTGTTGGCACAGGGCGCAGAGCCGCTCATTTTCCTCGACTATGTGGCTATCGGGCATAACATCCCCGCCAAGGTCGAGGCTATCGTGGCGGGCGTGGCGGAAGGCTGTCGCCAAGCGGGTTGCGCTCTTGTGGGCGGCGAGACGGCGGAGATGCCGGGCATGTACGGCAACGGCGAATACGATATTGCGGGCTACACCACGGGCGTGGTCGAGAAATCGAAATTGATAGACGGCAGCAAGGTCAAGACGGGCGATGTCTTGGTCGGCATTCCTTCCACGGGCGTACACTCCAACGGCTTCAGCTTGGTGCGTAAAATCATTGCCGACGCCGCTTTGGACCTGCACCGCATCTATCCCGAGTTGGACGCAAAAAAGACCTTGGGCGAGGTGCTGCTCACCCCGACGCAGATCTATGTGCAGCAGGTGTTGGATGTCATCCGCCGATTGGATGTACACGGCGTGGCGCACATCACGGGCGGCGGTTTCGACGAGAACATTCCTCGTATTTTGCACGAGGGGCAGGGCATCGAGATCCGCGAGGGCAGTTGGACCATCCTGCCCGTCTTCCGTTGCTTGGAGCAGTGGGGACACATCCCGCACCGCGAGATGTTCAACATCTTCAATATGGGTATCGGCATGGTGTTGGCGATGGATGCGAGCGAGGCGCAAGCGGCTATCGACATTCTCGCCGAGCATAACCTCCACGCCTCCGTCATCGGCAGCATCGTAGCGGGAAAAGGCGTCACTATTCTATAAGCAATCCACGATGAAGCGGTTAGCGGTGTTTGCAAGCGGACGAGGCAGCAACTTCGAAGCGATTGTGTCGGCCTGCGAGAGCGGTCGACTCGATGCCGAGGTGGTGTTGTTGGTTTGCGACCACCCGGAGGCGGAAGTGGTGTCTCGAGCTCGAGCGCACAAAGTGCCGTTTTTCGCATTTTTCCCGAAGGACTACCGAACCAAGTCCGACTACGAGCACGAAATTTTGGCGCACCTGCAGTCAAGCGGCGTCGAACTTATCTGCTTGGCGGGCTATATGCGCCTGCTGACGGAAGTGCTACTGACGCCTTACCAAGACCGAATCATCAACATCCACCCCTCGTTGCTGCCCGCATTCAAGGGCGCACACGCCATTGAGCAGGCGCTGTCGTACGGGGTCAAAGTGTATGGCGTCACCATTCACTACGTGGATGCCTCGTTGGACGGCGGCCGAATCATTGCCCAGCAGGCCATTTCCTACGACGGGCACAACCTCAACGAGCTGACGGACCGCCTCCACGCCATCGAACACGAATTATATATTCAAACAATAAAACAATTTCTATGAGAGCATTAGTAAGCGTAAGCGACAAGACGGGACTCGTTCCCTTCGTACAAGGTCTTCAACAGCACGGTTGGGAAATCATCGCCACCGGCGGCACCCAACGCCTTTTGGAGGAATCGGGTATCCATACTATCGGCATCTCCGAGGTGACGGGCTTTCCCGAAATCTGCGACGGCCGTGTGAAGACCCTTCACCCGAAAGTGCACGGAGCCCTGTTGGCACGCCGTGACGAGCCGTCTCACCTGCAGGCGCTGCGTGAGAACGGCATCGAGTTCATCGACTTGGTTTGCGTCAATCTCTATCCGTTCCGCGAGACCATTGCCAAAGAGGGCACCACGATGGCGGATGCTATCGAGAAAATCGACATAGGCGGACCATCCATGCTCCGCTCGGCGGCGAAGAACTGGAACGACGTCACCGTAGTGTGTGACCCGAAGGACTACCGAACCATCTTGGACGAAATCGCCTCCAACGGCAATACCACGCGCGAGACTCGCCTCAAGCTCTCCGCTAAGGCCTATACGCATACCGCAGAGTACGATATGTGCATCGCCACCTATATGCGCAAGGCAGCAGGTCTCAACGAGAAGTTGTTCCTCGAGTACGACCTCAAACAGAGCCTCCGTTACGGCGAGAACCCTCATCAAGACGCCAAATTCTACGCCTCGTTGGAGCCGACCCCCTTCTCGCTCGCCACGGCCAAGCAGTTCAACGGCAAGGAACTCTCTTACAACAACATACAGGACGCCAACGCAGCGCTCAATATCGTGCGCGAATTCGGCGACACGCCTTTCTGCGTCGGGCTTAAGCACATGAACCCCTGCGGGGCGGCCATCGGCAAAGATGTCGTGGAGGCTTGGACGAAAGCCTACGAGGCGGACAAGGTTTCCATTTTCGGCGGCATAGTGGCGACCAACTGTGAACTGACTCGCGAGGCGGCAGAACTGATGAAGCCCATCTTCCTCGAAATCATCATGGCGCCTAAGTTCTCCGAGGGCGCGCTTGAGGTGCTCTGCACCAAAAAGAACCTGCGCCTCTTGGAGGTCGATATGCACGCCGACGCCACCCAACGCATGCAGTATGTGTCCGTCAACGGCGGCCTGTTGGCGCAGCACCAAGACACCACCACCGTTACGCTGACCAAGGATATGTGCGTCACCGAGGCGAAGCCGACCGACGAGCAGATGACCGACTTGCAGTTTGCATGGCGTATCGTCAAGCATGTCAAGTCGAATGCGATTGTCGTGGTCAAGAACGGCCGTACCTACGGCGTGGGCGCAGGGCAGATGAATCGTGTCGGCTCAGCGGGTATTGCGCTCCGTCAGGCGGAGGAAACGCTGCGTGCAGAGGGCAAAGACATCCGCCACGAGGGGCTGGTGATGGGGTCGGACGGCTTCTTCCCCTTCGGCGACAGCGTAGAGAGAGCCGCCGAATACGGCATAGCGGCTATCGTGCAACCCGGCGGCAGCGTGCGTGACGGCGAGAGTATCACGGCAGCCAACCAACACGCTATCCCGATGCTCTTCACCGGTATGCGCCACTTCAAGCACTAATCGCACCGTTTGCTCCCGCTGTATTTCCCGCGTCCATGCCGCGCCAACCTCGTGTCAAGCAGCCGTCTAGCAGCCGTCAATCCCCCTACCACTCCCCTACCACTACGGTAGATACACGGTAGATACACGGTAGATAAAGCCGATTTTACCCTACTCTTACAACACTCCTAAACGGAGTAAAAGAAAAGAAACCGTACATTATCCCCTTCCTTCAATGAAAAAAGTTCTTGTCATCGGCAGCGGCGGACGCGAACATGCTATCGTGCATGCGTTGAGCCGCAGCCCACAAGTGGAACATATCTACTGTGCGCCGGGCAATGCGGGTATTGCCGCTTTGGCAGAGTGCGTGAGCATTGCGGACACCGATGTCCCCGCCCTCTTGGCGTTTGCCCAAGACCAACATATAGACCTCACCGTCGTCGGTCCCGAGGCTGCCCTGTCCGCAGGCGTGGTGGATGCGTTCCGTGCAGCGGGTCTGCCCATTTTCGGACACACCCAAGCGGCGACCGCCATCGAGTCCTCCAAGGAGTTCGCCAAACGCCTTATGGAGAAGTACCATATCTCCACCGCGCACTACCGCTCTTTTACCGACTTTTCCGAGGCACTCCGCTACTTGGAACAGAAAACCTTTCCCGTTGTCATTAAGTATGACGGTCTGGCGGCAGGCAAGGGTGTCGTAGTAGCCGAGACGCACGCCGAGGCA
>CAVFIY010000033.1:0-11703 GCA_963622435.1 Bacteroides uniformis
CATCAACGGTGTGGAGAACATGACCTATATGACCTCCACCGCCACCAACTCCGGTACTGCCGAGATTATGGTCTATTTCAAACAAGGCACCGACCCCGATATGGCGGCGGTGAATGTACAGAACAAGATTTCGTCTGCCACCTCGCAGTTGCCCAGCGAGGTGAAACAAGTCGGCGTGCAGGCCTTCAAACGACAGACCAGTATGCTGCAGATTTTCACCGTATCGTCCCCCGACGACACCTTCGACCAGACTTTCCTTACCAACTACATTAATATCAACATCAAGCCCGAGTTGCTCCGTATTCAGGGCGTGGGACAGATGGTGGTCTTGGGCGGTAGTTACTCCATGCGTATATGGATGAAGCCCGATGTGATGGCACAATACAAACTTGTCCCAAGTGATGTGACGGCAGCACTTGCCGAGCAGAACATCGAGTCGGCAACAGGTGCTATCGGCGAGAACTCAAACGAGGCGTACCAATACACCATGAAGTACAAAGGGCGTCTGCAAACCCCCGAAGAATTCGGCAACATCGTTATCCGCTCCACCGCCGACGGCGAAGTGCTTCGTTTGCGTGACATTGCCGACATTCAGTTGGGCGAGGAGAGTTACGCCTACGACGGCCGTCAGAACGGACACCCGGGCGTACAATGTATGGTATTCCAGACCGCAGGCTCCAACGCTACGGAAATCAACAATAATATCGATGCGCTGCTCGCAAAAGTGCAGAAAGAGGCGCCCAAGGGAGTGAAAGTAACGCAGATGATGTCCACCAACGACTTCCTCTATGCCTCTATCAAGAATGTGGTCAAAACACTGATTGAGGCCATCCTGCTCGTTATCTTGATTGTGCTGCTCTTCTTGCAAGACTGGCGCTCTACTCTAATTCCCTTTATCAGTATCATTGTTTCGTTGATCGGTACCTTCGCCTTTATGGTGGTGGCAGGGTTCTCTATCAACTTGATTACCCTGTTTGCCTTGGTGCTGGTCATCGGTACGGTGGTGGACGACTCCATTGTCGTTGTCGAGGCGGTGCATAGCCGTTTCGATGCAGGCTATCGCAATCCGTTCCAAGCGGCAGTGTATGGTACGAAGGATGTGGCAATTGCCGTCATCACCTCATCGCTTGTCTTTATGGCAGTGTTTATCCCTGTCAGTTTCATCGGCGGTACGAGCGGTGTGTTCTATCGTCAATTCGGTCTTACCATGGCGGTTGCCGTCGGTATCTCCGCCCTCAACTCACTGACCACCTGCCCCGCACTCTGCGCCCTGCTTCTTCGCCCCAAAGAGACCAATATCGACAACCTGCGCGGCTGGAAGCGTTGGTCGTTCCGCTTTGCGGAGAAGTTCAACGGCGGCATGGCAAGCCTCACCAAGCGTTATCAGAAAGGGGCAGGCGTGCTAATACGCCACCCGTGGTCTGCCTTTGTTATCGCAGTACTCGGTATCGGACTGATGGTGATGCTGATGCGTTCCACCAAGACTTCACTTGTCCCGCAAGAGGACCTCGGTACGGTCATGGTCAATATCGACACCCCTCCGGGAAGTTCGTTGGCGACCACCGATAAGATTGTGCGCGAGATAGAGAAGCGACTTGCCACCATTCCCGAAGTGAAAGAAGAGTGTAGTGTGGCGGGATATGGTATGATTTCCGGTGAGTCGTCCGCTGCGGGCAATATCATCTTGAAACTCCGTGACTGGGATGAGCGTACCCACAAGGGACAAGATGTGAACTCCGTTATCCAAAAAGTCTATGCCTTGACGGCAGACATCAAGGACGCTACCGTCTTTGCTATGGCACCGGCGCAGATTACAGGCTACGGTACGGGTAATGCATTGGATATCAATGTCGAGGACAAATTCGGCGGGGATATTCAAGACCTATATGCCTATACGCAGAAGTTCATTGCTGCCCTCAACGAGCGCGAAGAGGTAAGCGTGGCGTTCACCTCGTTCAACCTCAACTCCCCGCAATGGGAAGTGGATGTGGATGCCGTCAAGTGCCAACGCTCGGGTATCTCCGCCAACGAGGTTCTGTCTTGCTTGGCAGGCTACTACGGCGGTCAGTATGTGAGCGACTTCAACCGTTTCGGTAAGGTGTATAAGGTGCAGATTATGGGCGACCCGCAACAGCGTGTGGACGAGCGTAGTCTCGACAATACCTTTGTCCGCCTCCACAATGGCGAGATGGCACCGCTCTCGCAATTCGTTACCATGCGTCGTATCTATGGTTCGAACAACCTGACCCGATTCAACCTCTACAACTCTATATCGGTGAGTGCCATGCCGGCGTCGGGCTATTCGACAGGTGATGCCATTCGCGCTACCAAAGAGGTGGCTGCCCAAGTACTGCCTCACCAATACGCTGTCGATTACGGAGGCATCACACGCGAGGAAAGCCAATCCTCCAATACGGGAACAGCGATGATATTCCTTATCTGTATGGTGCTTATCTACCTTATTTTGGCAGCACTCTACGAGTCGTTCCGCCTGCCGTTGGCGATTATTATTGCCGTGCCGGTCGGACTGATGGGTTCGTTCCTGCTGACCAAGATTTGCGGATTGGAGAACAACATCTATCTGCAGACGGGTGTGATTATGCTAATCGGTTTGTTGAGCAAGACGGCTATTCTGATTACCGAGTATGCAGCCGAGCGTCGTAAGGCGGGCAAGAGCCTGCAAGATGCCGCCACAGAGGCAGCCGGTGCGCGTCTGCGTGCCATTATGATGACCGTGCTGACCCTTATCTTCGGTATGCTTCCTATGGTGGCAGCCACCGGTGTGGGTGCCAATGGTAACCGAAGCCTCGGTACGGGTGTTGTCGGCGGTAGCGTAGTGGGTACTCTGGCATTGCTCATTATGGTGCCTGCCCTGTTCGTGGTATTCCAACACCTCGACGAGAAGCGCCGCAAGAACCGCAGCACCTCCCGCACAGAATAATACACCGAGCGGGTATCCTATTTTTATGATAGTCGAACCTATAACGAACCTATAACAGTCCTATAACGCACTTCGGAAATTCGTTACCAACTCGTTAGGAACTCGTTACCAACTCGTAGGCTGCCCGCTCGGAAATCCCAATGTACGATTATTAAGATTCTTTCCTTATGAAACAAAACATCAAATATACCTTCTATGCCCTTGTGGCGGTAGTGGTTGGGGCAACCGCACTACCCTCTTGCGGCATCTACGGCAAGTATAAGCCCGTGGAGAATGTGGATAGCACACTCTATGGCGACATTGCCCTGTCGGACACGGCGTCAAGCCTTGCCCGCTTGGAGTGGGAGCAACTCTTCACCGACCCGCTCTTGCAGGACCTTATTCGCCAAGCCCTCGACAGCAACCTCGACTTGCGCATTGCCCACGAACATGTGGAGCAGGCGGAAGCCACGCTGCGCGGGGCACAATTAGCCTATCTGCCCACTATCAGCATTGCGCCCCAAGTGGGCTTTTCTCCGCAGTATAGCATTAAGCAAAGCGGCACCTACGACATTGTTGCCAACGCCTCGTGGGAGATAGATATTTTCGGGCGCACGCTCAATTCGTTGCGGGGTGCCAAGGCAGCCAAACAGCAGTCGCTCGACTATGAGCAGGCGTCTCGGTGCGGACTGATTGCCGGAGTGGCAAATGCCTACTATACACTGTTGATGCTCGATGCACAACTGCAAGTGGCAGAGGACAATGCCACCACTTGGGAAAAGACCACAACCACTATTCGCCGTATGAAAGAGGCGGGTATGTCGGACGAGGCAGCCGTAACCCAAATGGAGGCAACCTACTACCAGATTCAGACTGTAGTACTTGACACCCGCCAACAGATTGTCGAAACGGAGAATGCCCTTTGTCTGCTCTTGGGCGGCACGCACCGCACGATAGTACGGGGACGGCTCGATGAACAGCAAATGCCTGCCGAACTCGAAGTGGGTGTCCCCGCAAGCCTGCTCTACAACCGTCCCGATGTGCGGGCGGCACAACAGAATATGGCACGCGCTTTCTATAATATGAATCTGTCGCGTAGCAACTGCCTACCCTCGCTGAACTTGAGCGGTACTTTCGGTTGGACGAACCACTCCTACGGAACGATTATCGACCCTATGACGATGATTTCGAGCCTTGCTGCGGGATTGGTTGTGCCTCTGTTCAATTCGGGACGGAATATAGCCCAAGTGAAGGCGGCTAAGTCGCAACAGCGGGAGAGTATTCTGTCCTTCTCACAAGTGGTACTGTCGGCAGGCAACGAGGTGAATAATGCACTCCATTCCTACCAAACTTGCCACGCCAAACGCGAACTCTACGACAAGCAGGTAGAAGCCTTGTCGCGTGCGCAAGAGGCAACTTCGCTCAAGATGCAGTACGGCAGTACGACCTATTTGGAGGTCTTGACGGCGCAGAACAGCCTCTTGACGGCAGAACTGACGCGTATTGCCAACCAGATGGCGGAACTCCAAGCGGTAGTAACGCTCTACCACGCCCTCGGCGGTGGCAACACCTACAATTAAAGGACACAGGACACAGGACACAGGACAAAAGACACAGGACACAGGACTAAACCTAATATCAAGAAAAACACTCCCCCAAGAGGCTGCCTAATGGCAGCCTCTTGTTTTCCCTAGCCAACTAGCTCAACTAGCCTATCTAGAATATCTAGCCTATCTAGAATATCTAGAATATCTAGCCTATCTAGAATATCTAGCCCAACTATATCAACTAGCGAGCAGCACATCCGGCAGCCTGGGGGCGTGGGTGTCCCCACCCGCGGCGGCTCGTCAGAGCCGTTTGACTATTCTCTGCACTCCCCTCCTCTGGAGGGGTTGGGAGAGGTTTCACTCCCCTCCTTTGGAGGGGTAAGGGGAGGTCTTCTTAATTCTTAATTACTCCTAATTTCCTCAGTTTTCTCCCTTTCTCAAGCCACGCCTAAGCCAACCCTAAGCCAGGCTCAAGCCAAGAAAGATGTACTCTCCCGTTCTTCGGTAAATCACGCCGCAGATTAAGAAAAAGCACGAAATACACGCCCCCTCTTGTATATATCAAAGAAAAATCGTAATTTTGTCGCGCTTTTTGTGGGCTTACGCTATTTCCCTCTCCCGACGAGGCAGACGGAAATCCCAAACGAGGCAGACCAAACTCCCCCGAAGAGACAAGCACAAGCCCCACCGAAGCAAACAGGACAATGAAAATCATAGGCTTTACATACGATTTCGAGCAGAAGCCGAAGCGCAACGCTCCCGACACCGCAGACTTGGTGTTGAAGTGCGATTCGTCGCTCCTTAACGGACGCAAGCCGATGTTTGTCCCCGATTGGACGCACGATTTGCGCTTTACGCCCTGTATTGCCCTGCGTATCAGCCGTGTAGGGAAGAATGTCCAACCCCGCTTCGCCACCCGCTATTTCGATGCCGTAGCGCCTGCCGTGGACTTCTGTGCCTGCGATGTATTGGCGGCAGCACGCCAAGCGGGCAAGAGCGACACCACAGCCCGTGCCTTCGATTTCTCATTCGCCATCGGCACTTTCCTCCCCGCAGAGGAGGGCAAAATCCCCGGCGTTTCCTCTTTCCTTTGGACGAAAGAGCGTGCCACGGAGGGAGAGGAGTCCCTACCCACGGATGAACTGCTTTTGCAACCCGAAGAGGCGGTGGCGAATGCAAGCCGAGTGATGACCTTGCGACAGGGCGATATGCTCTATATCCCCTATCGTATGCAGGCACTGCCCGCCACCACCAACGAGATACTACACGCCTACAACGGTACGAGCGAAGTACTGTTCTGCAAAATCAAATAACCCCGCAACATGAAGAAGTTACTTCCTATACTATTCCTTTTGGCGACTTGCACGCTGCAAGCCGTAGCAGGCATTCATTCCTACGCCGAGCAATCGGTATTGAGCAGCGGTTCGTGGGTGAAGATTCGCGTGAGCGAGAGCGGTGTCTATCGCATGACTTACGAGGAACTGAAAGCCGCAGGGGTGAGCAATCCCGCCAATGTGCGTGTCTATGGCTACGGCGGTGCGATGTTGCTGCAGGACTTCTCCAAGGCGAAGATAGACGACCTCCCCGCCGTGGGATTCTATATGGAGAAAGGCACAGACGGTGTCTTCGGCGCGGGCGATTATATCCTTTTCTACGGGCAGGGAACGACATCGTGGGCGTATAACGGTACGCAGTTTATCCATACCCGCAATCCCTATTCGGACTACGGCTACTATTTCTTGAGCGACAATGCAGGTACACAAAGCCTCATCGCCACAGCCGACGCTATCTCCGAGGACGGGGGTGCAACGGAGGTTAGTACTTTCCTGAACTACCAAGTCCACGAGCAGGATTTAGTCAATCTGCTCGACCGTGAGAGCGGTATCGACGGTGGCGGACGCGAGTTCTACGGCGAGTCTTTTACCCCGTCAAACCCGACCCGCGCTTTCACCTTCTCCACGCCTAACTGCGACACCACGCAAACCCTGCGGGTGCGCTCCGAGGTAGCCAACTGTGCAGGGCGTGTCGGGTACTATACGCTGAGTCTGAACGGCAAGAGCAACAGCGTGCGGGTGGACTCTATCTATGTGGGCGACTTCTATACCAAAGCCCTGCTTGCCACATTCAACCAGAACTACCCCGCCGCCCTCAACACGCAAACCGTAACATTGAAATACAGCAACCCTGCGGAGGGTGCGGTAGGCTATCTGAACTATATCGAACTCACCGCCACTTGCGCCCTGCGTATGACGGGAAGCGCGATGCCGTTCCGCACGACGACCAACTACAAGAGTGCCACCCCTGTCCGCTATTCGCTCTCGAATGCCACGGCAGCCACACAGGTATGGAACATCACCGATAAGAGCCATATCTACCGCATGCCCGCTACCCTTTCGGGAACGACGCTGACTTTCGTCGGCAGCAACGCTAACGGCATAGAAGAGTATATCGCAGTCAATACCAACGGTTCGGACTGGCTTTCGCCTACCGTGGTGGGCAGCATAAGCAACCAGAACCTGCACGCGCTCAAGAACATCGACTATGTACTTATCAGCCCTGCGGAGTTTGTCGGCGAAGCCACTCGCTTGGCACAGGCGCACGAGCAGAAAGAGGGTATCACTTGGGCGGTTGTGACAGATCAACAAGTCTATAACGAGTTCTCGAGCGGTACGCCCGATGCCACCGCCTATCGTTGGCTGATGAAGATGCTCTACGATAGAGGGACGAACGGGAACGAGAAACCAAGTTGGCTCTGCCTGGTGGGCGACGGCACATTCGACAACCGCAAACTGCTCACCGCTTCGGGGCATAACACCCTGCTTACCTACCAAGCCAAGAACTCCACCGTTGAGACCAAGGCGTATGCCACCGACGATTACTTCGGTTTCCTCGACGACAACGAGGGCGAGAGCGATACGCAAGGGCGTATGGACATCGGCGTGGGGCGTCTGCCCGTCAACAGTCTCGAAGAGGCAACGCAGGTGGTGGATAAGTTGGTGGCGTATATCACCAACACCGAGCCGGGCAAATGGAAACAGCAACTGATATTCTTGGCGGACGACGGCGACCATAACCTGCACACGCGTGTGGCAGAGGAGGGTGGCGAGCGGGTGCGCCGTAAGAACCCCGACTTTGTTGTCAATAAGATTTACCTCGATGCCTATCCGCAGGAGACGGACGCATCGGGCGAG
Organism: Bacteroides uniformis; assembly: GCA_963622435.1. Lineage (GTDB taxonomy): Bacteria > Bacteroidota > Bacteroidia > Bacteroidales > Paludibacteraceae > Colicola. Next base: position 7,659 of record CAVFIY010000033.1, read on the forward strand.
AGTTACCCGCTGGCAAAGAACAAACTCGACAATCTGTTGCAGAACGGGGCGTTGTTCTTGAACTACTCGGGGCATGGCGGCTACAATGCCATTACCAACGAGGGGATGATGAACCAGGCAAGCATCCGTAAGATGACCAATAAGAACCAAGCCCTGTGGATGTTCGCCACCTGCAGTTTCGCTCATTTCGACTCGGGCAAACGCTCGGCGGCGGAAGATGCGGTGCTGAATGCCAACGGAGGTGCGATAGGCGTTATCTCGGCGGGGCGCACGGTGTATGCCACGCAGAACACCTATATCAACCGCAATTTCTGCGACACACTCTTCGGGCATGCGGATGTCTATTCCTACGATATGACGGTGGGGAAAGCACTCGCCATTGGCAAGAACCTGACGGGTACGGACGAGAACAAGATGCCGTATGTGCTGCTGGGCGACCCCGCTCTGCGCCTCGCCTACCCGACGGAGTACCAAGTGGCAACCACTACCAAAATCGACACACTCCACGCACTCGATGTGCAGCAAGTGGAGGGCGAAGTGATAGAGAAGAGCGGTGCGGTAGCCGATTGGTTCAACGGCAAAGTGAATATCACCGTCTATGACAAGATGCAGCGTATCACCACGCGCGACAACGACGAAACCTCCGAGAGCAGCAAGCAGTTCGTCACCTACAACGACTACCCCAACACCCTCTTCAGCGGCACAACGGATGTGCGGGACGGTAAGTTCTCCTATGTCTTCATGACGCCAAAGGACATCCGCTACAACTACGGCAACGGGCGTATCGTGTACTATGCGTATGACACCACCACCGTCGCCGAGGGCGTGGGGCATTTCGAGGACTTCGTTATCGGCGGCTCGGGTTCTGTACTCAAGCAGGATACCACAGGACCCTCTCTGTCGCTCTACCTCAATACGCCGGCATTCCGCGACGGCGGCACTACTTATGAAACCCCGCGTTTCTTTGCTGACATCGAGGACGAGAACGGTATCAACACCGTAGGAACGGGCATAGGACACGACTTGATGCTCGTCGTGGACGGTAGTTCCAAATACACCTATGTACTCAACGAGTTCTTCACTTCCGCCAACGACAGTTACCAAAAGGGGCAGGTCAGTTACCTGATGCAGGAACTCGAAGAGGGCGCACACAGCCTTACTTTCCGTGCGTGGGACTTGCTCAACAACAGCAGCACCGCCTCGCTCAACTTCATTGTCGAGAAGGGCGCAGCACCTAATATCTACTCCATTGTGTCCTACCCGAACCCCGTGCAGGCGACAGGCATACTCAACATGGTAGTCAACTACGACCAACCCGATATGGTTGTCGAAACGCATATCTATGTCTATGATATGGCAGGGCACCTCTTGTGGCAAACCGAAATGAAGAACCCCGACCAAGTCCAACTCAATATGGGTGAGATGGGCTTACAACCGGGATTATATATGTATAACATGCGTCTCAAAACGGAAAACAGTCGCTACTCGTCCAAGTCGGGCAAGATAGTGGTTGTTCTATGACACACAAGCCTATGAAGCATATCGCAAAAAGAATTTAACACACGAAGAAACCAATTACTACGGACAGCACCCTCTTCGCACGCAAAACGGCAAGAAATAAACAAACAAGACAGAACTTGCCGACGGAAATAAGTCGTACCGAAGAGGCGAACCGCTTGCCCTACCCTATTACAGAATTAAATACAACAAACAATAATGAAAAAGAGCATTCTTTCTATCACTCTTCTGGCAGCCGTGGCACTCTCTGCCAACGCTGTTGACGAAACACTGAACCCGCTAATCACCGCCATGCCCTCGTTGAGCATCGCCCCCGATGCCCGCTCGGCAGGTATGGGCGATATAGGTGTGGCTACAGATGCCGATTTGAACTCTATGTACTGGAACCCCGCCAAGTACTCCTATATGCAGAGCAAAGGCGGTATCACTGCCAACTACACGCCTTGGTTGCGTAAGTTGGTAAGCGACATCGACTTGGCACACATCGCAGGTTACTACAATTTCGGCGACTTGGGAGGCGGTATCGCAGCCTCGTTCACCTACTTCTCGCTCGGTGATGTCCAACTGCAAGACGCATCGGGTAGCGAGTGGGGAACAGTCCGCCCGAACGAGTGGTCGCTCGACCTCTCCTACTTCCGCAAACTGCACGAGTATGTCAGCATGGCAGTGGCACTGCGCTTTATGTACTCCGACTTGAATAACGGTGTCAATACCTCCACCTCCTCTGCGGGTGAGATGTACCCTGCGTGGACAATGGCAGCCGACATCGCCCTCTACTACCGCCAACCGATAGAGTTACCGATGGGTCCGAGTTACTTCGCTTTGGGCTTCACCCTCAATAACCTCGGCGGCAAGATGACTTACGACCAAGGCGCAACCTCTAACTTTATCCCCGCCAGCATGCGTATCGGTGTCAACTACGAACTGCCGTTCGACAAGTACAACAGCCTGACTTTCGGCGTACAAGCCGACAAACTGATGGTGCCTTCGCGCCGATCGAAATATGCAGACGGTACAGAGACGGATGAATACCAATGGAGTACCGAGGGCTACACGGCATTGTCTTCTATCAAGGGACTCTTCCAGTCCTTTGCCGACGCACCGGGCGGTGCTGCCGAGGAGTTCAAAGAGGTACGCTGGGGTACAGGACTCGAGTACTCCTACAACAAGCAGTTCTTTGCCCGCTTTGGCTACAGTTACGAGAACTTCTACAAAGGCAACCGTAACTACCTGACGGTGGGTGCAGGCTTCCACCTGAGCATCTTCTCGCTCGATGTAGCCTACTGTATCGGTTTGGCAGCGTCCAACCCGCTCGACCAGACGATGCGTTTCACGCTCGGCTTCGACCTCGCCGGTATCAAAGACCTCGTCGACAACCGCAAGTCGAAATAGGTTGAGGAGTTGAGCGGGCTTCGCCCTGTTGAGGAGTTGAGGAGTAGTTTAATGAGTTAATTGGTTAAGGAGTTAAGGAGTTGAGGAGTTGAGGAGTAGTTTAATGAGTTAAGTGGTTAAGGAGATAAGGAGTTGAGAAGTTGAGGAGTAGAGGAGTTAAGGAGTTGAGGAGTAGTTTAATGAGTTAATTGGTTAAGGAGTTAAACTACTCAACAAACTAAACCATTTCAACTTCTCCTAAACTCCTAAACTCCTAAACTACTAAACTACTAAACTACTCAACTCCTAAACTATTAAACTACTAAACTACTAAACTATTAAACTACTAAACTACTAAACAAACTAAACCATTTCAACTTCTCCTAAACTACTAAACTACTAAACTCCTAAACTAAAAGAAAAATGCGTATCGGTTTCGGATATGATGTACACCAATTCGCCCCCAATCGCCAATTGTGGTTGGGGGGAATTGTTATCCCCTCGGAGCAGGGGCTGCTCGGACACTCGGATGCGGATGTGCTGATACACGCCCTCTGTGATGCCATTCTCGGAGCGGCGAACATGCGCGATATAGGCTACCATTTCCCCGACACCAAGGGCAATGAGTACGAGGGTATCGACTCGAAAATCCTACTCCGCCGCGTCATGACAATGGTGCGGGAGGCAGGGTACGAGTTCGGCAACTGCGACTGCACCGTCTGTGCGCAGGCTCCTAAACTCAGCCCCTATATCCCCCAAATGCAAGCCTGCCTGGCAGAGGTAATGGGCGTACCGGAGAACGCAGTATCTATCAAAGCCACCACCACCGAACACCTCGGTTTCGTCGGACGCAAAGAGGGCATCGCCGCCTACGCGGTAGCACTGCTAGAGAATTAAGAATTAAGAATTAGGAACGCCTGCGGCTGTTGGAGAATTAAGAATTAAGAATTAGGAATTAGGAATTGAGAATTGAAGCGCATTATAGTTTTCGCATACAGAGTAGCACATCCGGCAGCCTGGGGGCGTGGGTTGTGGACTAAGGAATTCTAACGAAGCCCACCGGGCTTTGCTCGCTGCGGACACTCAATGTGCTACGCACATCTGTCCTCCGCTTCACCTCACCCGCGGCGGTTTGGAACAAACCGGTTGACTATAC
>CAVFIY010000034.1:0-11700 GCA_963622435.1 Bacteroides uniformis
TATTCAATATTATTCAAATAAAACACAATACGCTTTGGGGGACAAATCAACAGACGCTACGCAATAGAGTCCGTCGAAGAGGAACCGCACTTACGCCTTTCCTATTGGTGATGCTTCCAATCCTTTTGGAATGTCTCCACAATGGCGTGGATATCACCATAGGGAAGTACCCAATGGTCAGACGGAATGGGCTTCGAGAATATCTTGCGCACCGTGTAGATATTACCTATTGCTTGCTTATCCACTAACCCCGTAGCATAGATTTCCTCCACTATCGGCAGGAATTCGGTTGCACCCAATGCCGCCGGAATATATACAGCAAACGCTACTACCCCACCATCGCAAATCGTACACTTCGGCAAGTCTTGCAAATACGCCTCCAGCACCTCGTGCATCATACCCAAAACGGGTTCTCGCAATGCAGGTGTAGCACAGACTATTTCACCTATATAGTTCAACACCGTGTATTTTGCAAAATCACACAACCCCTCCTCCAAAAGGAATGGTTTGAAGCAAGTCGGGTCTTCGTGGAGAAATTTGTAAACCAATGGCTTCACAAAATAGACTTCCACATCGCCAAAGTTATAGTTCAATATCACATCATTTTGCCGCAACACCTCTAACAAGACGGGCAGCGTATCTTGGAATGTTCCGACCTCCCCCAAGAAGAGAAGGCAGTTTCCTATGATATTGTAATCCGTCTTTTTGCCTTTGTGCAATTGCTCCGCCGTCTTGCCGAACTGCCGCCCTAATTCTCGGAGAATCAGTTGGTGCAAGTCCTCGCGCAAAGCGTCGGCAGGGAAAGACAGAACCTTATCGATATCCTTCCGGGTATAATGCAATGTATTTTTATACAGCAACGGCTCCAATTCGGGGTAATGCAACTGTATCGTTTGGGGATAGTCGCCGCCCGAGTAGGTGTATAGTATGTCCTTTAGAGGCTGCTCCCTATCAGACGAATCTGCCTCCTTATTATCATCGTCGGAGAAAAGCGGACTGATTATCGTTTGGAAATTGCCCTCCCCGAGCGTTGCTTTCACTGTCGGGAGGTACTTATTCAGTTCCTGTTTGTCTTTCACCATAAGGCAGTACTCCCCGTCCCGACCAAACGGATACTCCCGCAACTCCACCGCATCGTCGTCCTCCTCGAGGATATAGCGCGTCAGAGCAAAGTCTTTGCAGGGAGAAAGCCCCGCATTTGTTGCCCAATCCAACGCACCATACACCCAGTTATGCGCCTCGACATAATCCACTTCGTCCCAATTATCCAAGCGATCGCCGACGATATGAATCAGTCGTTCCAAGTCCGATTGGTCGATATTGAAATACCACAGTGTGTCTTTCACACCGACGCACCAACGGTCGAGCATATAGCCGCCCACCGTGAATGTACCGCCTGCGTGCCGACGGACGACCAGAATCATCATCTCACGGTCTTCGATATTGTTCGTGCCTTTGTAGCATTTATAAATAGGCAACAGGCGTGCCCGCTGACGGATATACTGCTCCGGCGAGAGCAACTGTGGATTTACTTTTTTCTTTGCCATAGGGAATATATTTTAGAGAAGAATAAATTGTTCGATTATAGGGTTCGGCAACTTACGACAGAAGTGCCAAGAGGTCTTGTGCGGTCAAGCGGTGGGAGAGGTTCGTGCCGTCGAGCAGGGAGTCCGCCAGCGACTGCTTGGTCTGATGCAAGCGGAGAATCTTCTCCTCGATGGTATGCTCGGCAATGAGGTGATAGACCGTCACTTTCTGCTTCTGCCCGATACGGTAGGCACGGTCGGTCGCCTGCTGCTCGATGGCGGGATTCCACCACGGGTCGAGGTGAATGACATAGTTCGCCCCCGTCAGGTTCAGCCCTAAGCCGCCCGCCTTGAGCGAAATCAAGAACACCTGTCCTTTTCCCGACTGAAAAGCATCTACCATGCGTTGGCGCTCCCTGAGCGGCGTGCTGCCGTCCAAATAGAGGAGATCGGTAATGCCTGCCTGCTCGATAGCCTGCTTGGCCATCTTGAGGAACGAAGTGAACTGACTGAACACCAACACCCGATTGCCCTGCTCTACCATTGATTGGAGTTTGTCGAGCATGGCATCCAACTTGCTGCTCTCGCCCGTCCAATTCTTCTCCACGAGAGCGACCGAGCAAGCCGCCTCCCGAAGGCGGGTAATCATCGAAAGAGTATTGACGCTGACCGAAGCGTCGGTTTCCAATTGGGCTTTTGCCTCGCGGCGCAGCACCTCGTAGACCGCCATCTCGTCGTCGGAAAGCGTGACAGGCACCTGAATCTCCATCTTGTCGGGCAACTCACGCGCCACTTCCTGTTTGGTGCGGCGCAAGGTGAAGGGCGCAATCAGGCGTTTGAGTTGCTGCTTGGGCTCGTCTATGCCTGCCGCAATGGGATTGACGAAATGCTCCGTGAAGTGGTCGTAGGAGCCGAGCAGCCCCGGATTGATAAACTGCATAAGATTCCAGAGTTCGCCGAGGTGATTCTGGATAGGCGTACCCGTCAGGATGATACGATTCGTCGCCTTCAGTTGCATCGCTGCCGCCGAAGACTTGGTGTCGCGATTCTTGATAGTATGCGCCTCGTCGAGGCAGACCGTAACCCACTCGCGCGGGGTGAGGTTCTTCCGCTCCGAGACGAGCAGTCCGTAGGTCAGCACCAGCACATCGCCGGCACGCAGTTGATTGAGTGCCTCTGCACGGTCGTCGGCGGCTATGTCGTTTAGCACCACCGTATTAAGCGACGGCGCAAAGCGGGCAATCTCCCGCTGCCAATTGCCCACCACCGAAGCGGGAGCCACGACCATCTGCACACCCTCGTCGGCATGAGCGAGCAGCACGGCAATGGTCTGAATGGTTTTTCCCAGACCCATATCGTCCGCCAAGCAGGCGCCTGCTCCCCAGTGGTGGAGGCGCATCATCCAACGGAAGCCGTCAATCTGATAGTCACGCAGCGTGGCATTTAGGTTGTCCGGCACGGCGAACGGCAGTTGTTCGCTCTCGCGGATACGCTCCCGCATTTGGCGCAATGTGTCCGGCTCTTCTATCTCCATTTCGCCTTGCAGCGAACCGCCCAAGACGCTCATCGCCAATTCCGGCACCTGCACCTTGCCGCCGCGCGTCTGCGACACCGCCTCTAATCGTTCTAACTGACGGCGCAGGGCATCGCTGATTGCCACGAAGTCAGTGTCCGAGAGGCGGATATAGTTGCCCTTGCTCTCACGGAGCAGGGTAAGCAGTTGTGCCATGCTGACGATATGCCCGTCGGAGAGCGGAATCTTGCCCTCGATATCGAACCAACCACCTTTTTGGCGGGCGGCAATATGCCACGAAGAGGCATCGACTTTGTTCACGGCGATTTTCGCCCCCTCGCGCCATTCGATTTGGAACAGCGATGTCTGTTCGGGAGCGACTTGGAGCAGTTGGAGCAGTTGCACCATTGAGATGTCCTGCTCGGCGGAAGCGGGAGTGAACGAACACCAATGCAGTTGGTCTTCGAGAAAGGCATTGACTTGTTTGAGTACACGGCGTTCGGCGGACATCGGGCGCAGTACCTCGATGCGCTTACCCTCCCGCAGGTCGTAGTAATGCTCCTCCCCCGCAGCGGGGAAGACACTATGTTTGCTCTCGGCGAGCGGATAGATACAGAGTTCGACGGTATAATCTTCACCGGCGGACGTAATGCGCAGTGTGGGGAATGTTGTCCCCTCCACCTGCTCGATAGCCTCAGCCCCCTCCACATCGGAATGCACCTCTATCTGCCCCTGCAGTGCGCCGAAGAGTTTCTGCAACATCGGTTCGGCTTTTGCGGGTACGACACCCAAATGCAGGATACGCTCAAAGAGGGCGTGTTTCTCCTCGGGCAGGATATAATAGACCCATTGCAAGTCGGAAGAGCGGTCCACCCACATATTCTCGTACGCATCCACCTTATTGGGGATATTGCTCGAGAAGATGATGTTGTCTCCGTTGCGGCGTGTGAAGAGGAACGGTTGCTCCTCTCGCACCGTGATAGGTTCGAAAGTATCCCTTTTATCATAATAGAGCCTGTCCGTCCCTTTCACAGCAGGCAAGACGGACAGTGTCTGTGGGAACGACATACCGTAGTGCGACCGATGTGTCTTACGCCAGATGTCATATATCTCCTTATCCACATCGTCCATATGGACATTCCGATTGGCATAGCGAACGGCACTCACCTTTTTGCCCTTGCCCCATGTACCGTTCTTCAGGCGGGGCTGTTCGCGCACCTCCAGAATGTCGGAATAGCCGTCGTAGCAGTAGACGAGTCGCGTCTCGGCTTGCGGACGCTCGGCTTTCTCCGCCGCCTTATCGGCGTCTGTCGATTGCGCCTCGCGGAGTATTTCCTCCAACTCCAGTTCCCACGGCTCGTACATCGGCACTTGCGAGAGCGCAGACGGGTAGGACCATGGCGATGGGTCGGAATGCGCAAAGGCAGAGAGTTCTGCCTGCAGCAGGGCGATATGCGATGTGGTAGGCGCTCCCTGATAGCGATTCCTGTTGCCAAAAAATCGGAGAATGACTGTGGCAATGGAGCGTTCCATCGGCGTAGCGGTTGCGTCTTGCAAAGCAGCGAACAGCCACTCGGTGTTTTTCTCTTGCTGCGTCGATTGGAAGAAGTTTGCCAATGCGAAGATAGGATGCCAATAGCGGGTGTCCTCGTCTTTGCTTTTCTTGAGTATCTTGCGCAGGATTACCACATCCTCCTCCTGCCGACGCCGCCCGAGTGCAATGACATAGCAGAAACAGGATAGCATACAGAACGGCATCAAGTTCCACGGACTCGACATTTTTTGTGCCTTGATAGCCTGCTGGAAGAGTCGGATGGACTCGTCCAACTTGTTCTCATAGAGGCATTGTATGGCTGTCAGTTCGTAGTAAGACAGAGGGTCGTTGCTTATCGCTTTCACCTCTGCGGCACTCGGCACGACTCCGGTAGTAAGGAAAGCATAGAGGCGATATTTCGAGTAGGCTTGCCCGAGAATGGTTGCAGGCACAGGGGCTATCTTGGCAAATACCTGCCCGATATGCGCAAGGTTTTCCGGGTTCTCGCCCTGCACGGCAGAAGATATCTGCCGTACCAGCATGTTATAGAAAAGGTCGTTCGGCAACAAGTCGAGCAACCGAAGAGGGTCTTCGGTATAGACTAACGGGGCTAGCACCTCTGCCATCCAATACATATTCTTCCTCCACCCGTCGTCTGTCCACAAAGGGTTCTCCGCTTTATCTTTCCTGCCGAGCAGTACCTCTAAAATCTCTATGAGATACAGCGACATCCGACTATTATCCGCCCATTCCTTTTGGAAATACCGCAGCCAGTCCGGGTGGCTAACAACCAGTTCACGAAGTACATAAAGCAGTTTGTCGTTACGGACGCAAGCCTCACTACTGTAGTAGGACATGTAATTTGCCCCCCGTAGCCACCCGAGGGACTTCAAGTGCTTAACATATTCATGTTGTTCGGTGCGGTTGAATCTCCAGGAGTTGAACGGCACATAGCCGGAAAAGAAAGTGGACTTGTAGTCCGAAAATGCCTCGTAGCAGAGATAGAACAGTTCTTTCTCCGTCATCTCTATGTCGCAGAAGATAATCTTCTTTGCCGTTGGGACAGAAGCAGGCGTTTGCTTGTCTGCACTCTTGCGGCGAGCGCGAATCTCGTAGAGCAGGGCTGCCACATGCTTGCAATGGTTGCCGTAGGGGCAGTTGCACGAGGTACGGGTTATCTCGTCGCCGTTCAGTTCGACGATAGTGGTGTAGTCCAATGTGCCGTGTACGGTGGCACGATAGTAGTTCTCCTCCGCCACCTCCACATGGACTCGCCCCTCTTCCCAATAGAGTTTTCCGCGGCGAGAGATAACAGGACCTATGTTCGTTGCAAAATTGGTTATCTTCATTCGGATGGGTATGTGTTATCCTATTTCACGATTCCCTTTTCGAGGTATTCGGCGAGGTTGGTGCGGGCTTGCTCGGCGGCGTGGTCGGCTGCTACTTTCTGCATATCCGAACGCACCATTAGGCGCACCAACTCCTCGAACGAAGTCTTGCTTGGATTCCAACCCAACTCGGCTTTCGCTTTCGTAGGGTCGCCCCATAGGTTGACTACATCAGTCGGGCGGTAGAAATCTTTCGACACTGCTACAAGTGTCTTACCTATTAGGTGTGAAGGACCTGCCACGCATATACCTTTCTCGTCCATTCCCTCTCCCTCGAAGCGCAGTGTGATACCCGCTTCACGGAACGCCAAGTCGCAGAACTCGCGCACGGAGTGTTGCACGCCCGTAGCGATAACGAAGTCCTCAGGTGTCTTGTGCTGCAGAATAAGCCACATACACTCTACATAGTCTTTAGCATAACCCCAGTCGCGAAGAGAAGACAAGTTACCCAGATAGAGGCAATCTTGTTTGCCCTGCGCAATACGGGCGGCGGCTAAAGTAATCTTGCGCGTGACAAAAGTCTCCCCACGCCGTTCCGACTCATGATTAAACAATATCCCCGAGCAACAGAACATATTATACGCCTCGCGGTATTCCCGCACCATCCAGTAGCCGTAGAGTTTTGCCACAGCGTACGGCGAATAGGGGTGGAAAGGCGTATTCTCATTCTGCGGCACTTGTTCCACCTTGCCATAGAGTTCGGAGGTCGAGGCTTGGTAGATACGGCAAGTATCCGTCAGCCCACATGCACGAACGGCTTCCAATATACGCAGCACACCCGTCGCATCGATGTTCGCCGTGTATTCGGGCGAGTCAAAACTGACCTGCACATGCGACTGCGCGGCAAGGTTATATATCTCATCAGGGCGCACCTTACTTACGACTTGTATCAAGCCCATTGAGTCGGACATATCACCATAGTGTAGGTGAAAATGCGGCTTACCCTCAAGATGGGCAATGCGCTCGCGGTAATCGACGGAACTACGGCGTATGATACCGTGTACATCATAGCCTTTGTCCAATAAGAACTCACTCAAATACGAGCCGTCTTGACCCGTTACTCCTGTTATTAATGCTGTTTTCATATTCTTGTTGTTGCGCGTTAATGGCACTGCGTGCGTTTTTGACTGCGTGTTGATGGGCTACGCCGTTGGGGCTGCGTGTTTGTGATTCGTTTTTTACTGTAGCAAGTATTCGTACACATTCATTACCTGAATACCGTTGTCTAAGGCGTGGGCGGGGATATTGTCCGTAGTGAGTATCATCTTCCGGAACGAGTCGTCCGCCAGCAGCAACGAGCGTTGTTCTTGCTGCCATTTCTGCTCATCCGTAAGCGTATAAGCCGATTGGATATACACCCGTTCATTGCCTCTGTTGCAGACAAAGTCCACCTCGTAAGTAGCCCGCTGCGATTTTCCATCAGCACTTTTTCCTACAACAGATATATTTCCCACATCAACTAAATAGCCCTGTTGCTGCAGATGGTTGTAGAGGATGTTCTCCATTGCGTGCGTTGGTTCTACTTGCCGAAAGCCGATGAGCGCATTACGCAGCCCAATATCGGAAAAATAGTATTTATATGGCGAGTCGATATACCGATGCCCCTTGATGTCGTAGCGTGTGGCACGAGAGATAAGGAATGAGTCGATAAAGTAGTCGATATACAACTTAACCGTAGTATGCGAGATATCCGATTTCTTTTCACTTCGAAAAGTATTTGCCAATTTGTTCGGATTGGTCAGTGCGCCAATGTTCGAGGCTAACAGCACCAGCAACTCTTCCAAATCGCTGTCGTTCTTCACTTGATTGCGGCTGATGATGTCGCTCAAGTAAGTCTCTCTTAACAGGTCTTGCAGTATCTGCGTTTTCTGTTGTGCGCTATCTGCCAATACCACCATTGGCAAGCCGCCATAGTACATATAGTCCCGCCATAGCGTCAGCACATCGACATTCGATGTCTCGTGTATCTCCTTGAAACTAAGCGGATAGAGATGCACTTGTGCGCCACGCCCGCGAAACTCGGTAACCACATCGGACGACAGGAAGCGTGCATTGCTCCCCGTAACATATACATCTACATTCGGCATGTGCAAAAAGCCATTCAGCACATCCACAAAGTCCTCTAGCAATTGCACCTCGTCGATAAGGACATAGTACCGTTCTGTGGCAGACTGTATCTTGTCCTGCACAAAACGATAGAGTGTTTCCGCCTTACGCAAATGCTTGTTGGCATACGAATCTAAGGGGATGTCGATGATATGGTCTTCGGGTACGCCCTCTTGCAGCAGGCGTTGCCGAAAGAGTGCGAACAGCAGATAGGACTTACCGACACGCCGCAGACCGGTAACTATCTTTACCAATCCGTTCTGCCGCAGCGACAAGAGTTGCTGCACATATTTCTCTCTCGGGTAGATATTCTCGCTCATACTACTATCAAGAATTGTAGAATTCTACATTTTTTGCTAATAGGGCTGCATATCTTGTAACAAAAAGTATGCCGTTTCGTGAGGCTCACTACGCCTGCGTTAGTGGCATTTCGTGCGTGTTGAACTGCGTGTTTATGAGTTGTGTGTCAGGGACTTGCGTGTTATTGGTTGCACCGTTGTGGGCTGCGTGTTGGTTGTTGTGGATTGGTTGTTGTTACGGTTTTTGCTTGCACATTGGCAGAAAGTGTAAATTGTTACAGTTTCTGCCAATAGCCTTTATACTGATTTCGGCACAAAGGTACAAAATTTCTGCGAATATACCAAATTCGATGCTACTCGATTTCGATACTTATGCACTTTTTATGCAAAAGTCCCGTTTTTATGCACCATCATACACCGATTTTCTAATACCATTGATTATCAGCAATGTAAGTCCAAATTCTACATTTTTATGAAGGAATGTAGAGGTAAAAACTACATTTTTATGAGGGAATGGCAGTGTTGATTGAATATATTCCGCCGCCGAGCGGGTGTGTGTGCGTGGTGTGTGTGGGGGGGGAACAGTGCCTAACAATGATTTCTTATAGCATTCCTCGTCCGGCGAGTTTGAACCAGTTCCACGCAATGGCGGCAATCACCATCAGCACGCACCAATAGTTGAACCATCGTTTGTATTTCGGGCTGCGCATAAATGAGATTGCGTAGGCGGCAAATAGCATGGCAAAAGGTATAGTAGGCAGGTGGAATCGTTCCGACTGCGCAAAGTTAGAGAACGCCAAGACTATCAAATACCCACAGACCACTGCTATCGGCAGTACGCATTTTCGCCATTCGCCGCTGAACAGCAAGATAAACAGCGCCAAGATAGTGAAGAACGAGGTTATATTCTTTACAAAGTTGCCGCCGTGTATCATCTTCTGATTCTCCTGTCCGGGTATTTCCGTCATGGTAGGGAAAGGAATGGTAAATATCATCGGGGCAAACACGGCTGCGCCTGCATATTTTGCAAACTTCTGATTGCGCCCGTGCTTCCCTTCTCGTTTTGAGCGCCACTCCATATTCCCTTTTTGTTCTGATGCGCCCACCGCAGCCATCTCTTGCACATCGCTGCTGATAGAACTATTATTTAGTAGCAGAACACCGGCAAACAACACTCCCACAAACAGCAGGGACAGACGCTTTCCCCACCCTACTACGCGCGAACTGCTCAACAACAGGGTACAAAAGAATGCCAGCACCAATACGGCAGCCAGTGCGGTACGAATCATAAACAGATACGCCGCTATCAGCATTACGGCCGCAACTTGCCAAACAATCAACTTCCCCTTTCGTAGTAGATAGTCTGCGCGTTCCGTAAATAGCGTTGCCAGAAACACCATCTCGGTTTCTTTTAGGTGCAAGCCGCAGTAGTATATCAGGTTGGGCATAAGCATACACAGCACCGCCGCTATCCGCCCTGTGCCTTCGCCAAAGTTCCGCACCGCCAATTTATAGACCAGCACCACCGTCCATGCGCTCAGTGCCGCCTTTATGATACGCGTCAGCAGAATGCTGTCCCCCGTCAGGAAATAAACTATCGACAGATAGAGCGGGTACCCCATATCCGAGAACGCCATACCGGCATACCTCTGCATTTTGGGGATAAGGTTCAGATTTCCTTCGCGCAGCAGACTTGCCCCATATCGCCCCATTTCGTTGTAAAAACCAACATCGGCAGCCCCGAACTCAAAAGGACTTCCTGTCATGCCCATATAGAACCCGTAGGAAAACAACACATACGCCACTCGAATCGAGAATGCCGTCCAAAACAGCCGACTCGTATAGGTCCGTACGGATATATGCGCCCACTGCTTGGAGAGCAAGTTGGCAAAATAGAAGAATCCGCACACCTCCACTATTCCGAACAGCCACCAGTACCAAGTCAGCGCATACTGCATATACAGCACATTGCAGGTGAGCAACGCTATTGCGTACGCCAACATAGCCCGATTGGTAATCACATTCGGGACATAGTCTAATGGCCGTACTTGTGGAAAGTGGAATCGCATAGATTACAACGATAGATAGAGTTCATGTAGTTGTTGAATATGTGCCGAGATACTATATTGTTTGCGAACAGCAAGAGCCGTTTCTTGCGCTTGTTGTTTTGCCTCTGCCGAATGGGTCGTGAAAGAGAGAAACCGTTCCAACAGGTATTCCGTGTCGCCGGTCCGATAGAGTGTTGCCCAACGACCTTGTTGTGTTATCTCCGCCATCACGCCATAGTCGTTCACAAACACCGGCACACCCGCCGCCATAGCCTCCACCACGGCAATCCCGAATGTGTCGTGGTCGGTGGCATAGACAAATGCATCCAATTGGTGCAGTATCTGCGGCACATCGCTTCGGCTGCCCAAGAAATGTACCTCGTCGAGGTGATGCTCGTTGCAGAACCGCACGCAGTCGTCATACCGCCATGCCTCTGCCTCGTTGCGTTTGCCAATGAAATAGAAATCGTACGCCACTTGCTTCTCGTGCAGGCGAAGCAGAAATTGTACAAGGGAATTTTGTGAGCGGACGCTCACAAAATTCCCCACCATGCCCAATTTCATTCCCCGCGTAGCGGGGTCGATTTTGGTGGGCAAAGCGGGTCGGGGCGGTTCTGTTGTGTCTAATTTGGTGAAATCCACTCCATTATACACCACATGCGTCTTTTCGGCACGCAATGCCGGATAGTGTTGCAGGTAGTATTGCCGCTGGTAGTTACTCACAAAGCATACCGCATCCGAGCAGCGCATACTCAGCCCTACCAGCCCACGCTGCAGCCGTTTGCTATCATAGTCGAATCCGTGAAAGGTCTGCGCCACGCGTATCCCGGTCCCTCGTGTCGCCAAATAGGCATAGATGGCATCTATCGACTGCTGTGCATGCACTATCGTTATCTGTTCTTTCAATAGCAATCGGCGCAAGCGGACAATATACGACACCAAACGGAGCGGGTGCGGCTTGCAGCAATACACCGCAGGGCTTGTCGCCTCAAAATCGGCTTGCAGAGCACCGCCATTTCGATGTATTCCTATAAACGAGAAAGCAGCCGATGAGGCATTCCGAAACACATCCAATAGTAATGTTTCCGTACCGCCACGATTGAGCGAGCCTAATAGATATGCCACTTTCATAGAATTTGCCATTGTCTTTTAATGGGCTGCAAAGATACCATTTTTTCGCCATATATGCAAACTAATCCTGCCAAAATTCCAGGCAGCCGCATCAAAACTTTTGGAACGGACGCCTGCGGCGTATGGACACAAATTGACATAAAAAGCATATTTGA
>CAVFIY010000035.1:0-11685 GCA_963622435.1 Bacteroides uniformis
CTAATACACCAACCATGAAAACAATGTTACCTTTCCTTTCCGTTTGGACAGTGGTACTCGCAGCGGAGTTGTTGCTTGCGGGTTGCAACCCCTCCACGCCTACCGAACCGACCCCGACCGACTCCTCGGACTCCTCGGACTCGGTGGCACTTGCTATTCAGTATATAGGGAAGACCGAAATCGTCGCCAAGACCTATATCCGTTCCGCATCGGGTGTCAGTTTCGCCTATATACAATATACGGGCGATAAGGACGGGGAGTCGAAGACGGAGATGCTCCCCGACGATGCCACGGGTGAGAATGTGGTCAGCCTCAGCCGATTGAGCGACCGCACCACCTATTCGCTTACGCTCCATGCCTTGCTCGGCAATGGCGAGGAGGTAGTCAGCCCGACCGTGCAAGCCACCACGGGTGCGCCTATCCTCTTGGAGGAAACGGGCAATAACGAGACCGGTTTGTCTTTCCGCTTCACGCTCAACACCACCGCCGATATTTATACCAAGGGTTATACCTATAAGGTGCGTTCGTCCAAGGAACAGGCGGTGAATGTGCTGTTGCCCAACGAGGCGGTGTCGGAGGTGACGCTTACCGACCTACAATCGCTCGCCACCTATCAGATTCAGGGCTATGCGCTTCTGGAGGGCAACGACGAGATGATATACAGTGATGTGCTGGAGATACAAGTGGGCAAGACCCCTATCGAGGGTGACTATAAGTTGGTCTTCTCCGCCGAGTTCGACACCGACGACGAGGACTTGACCAAGGTATGGCGTTTCGAGGAGGGCGAGAAGATTCGCAACAACGAGAATCAGTTCTATAGTAAGAGCAAGGAGAACGCCTTCACCAAGGACGGCTACTTGCATATCGTTGCCCGCCGCAACCACCTCGGCTCGGACGGCAAGACGCATGACTATACCTCCGCTTCGATGACCACCGCCAACTCGTTTGTCTATTGCTACGGTATCTACGAGGTACGGGCGAAGATACCGACGGGCGGCGGCATGTGGCCAGCCATCTGGCAAGTGGGTAACACCTACTCGTGGCCGCAGAACGGCGAACTCGACTTGATGGAGTACTACCGTGAGAGCATCCTCGCCAATGCCGCTTGGGGCGGAACGAAAGCCTGGTCGCCTGTTTGGGCAAGTTCGAAGAAGCCGATGAGCCATTTCGAGAACCAAAACCCCAACTGGCGCAATGAGTTCCATGTCTGGCGTTTGGAGTGGACGGAGGAGTCGCTGAAGATGTACCTCGACGATGAATTGTTGAACGAGGTGGCAGTCAGTCGCACGCAGAACCAAGGCTATGGAGGCAACTATGAGAACCCCTATACTTACTGTCAAGAGGGCTTCGGGCATTACCTGTGGTTGAACCTCGCTATCGGGGGCAATAACGGCGGCACGATAGACAACTCGCTCTTCCCCGCCGAGTACCTGATCGACTATGTCCGTGTTTACCAGCGCACCCGCCTCCCCCAAGACAAATAACAAGAAAAGAAAAACAACTAGAAAATCTAGAATATCTAGCCCATCTAGCCTATCTAGAATATCTAGCCTATCTAGAAAATCTAGACAATCTAGTAAAGCAGCACATCCGGCAGCCTGGGGGCGTGGGTGTCCCCACCCGCGGCGGCTCGTCAGAGCCGTTTGACCATGCGTTGCCCCCGGAAATCCAGCCTCCCCAGACAAACCAAGACCCAACAACAACCAAATAACAAACTCAAAAACCCAAACTACATCATGAAAAAACAAGCATTTCTGAGCATGAAGACCATGCTCCTCGGATTGGCTGTAGTAGCCGCATTATCCGCTTGCGACAAGAAGAACAACGACCCCGACGACCCCAACAAGGGCGGATCGGGCACCGAGGTGAAGAGCCTTGTGATTGACCCGACGGAGGTGGAAGTCATCGTCAACGAAACCGCCACCGTCAATATCACGAGCGGCAACGGCGACTACACCTGTATCTCTGCCGATGCCACTATCGCCGACGCCACGGTAGCCGAGACGGTCATCACCGTTAAGGGACTGAAAGCAGGCTCTACGGTTATTACCGTTAAGGACGGGCAGAAGAAAGCCGTCGCTTTGAAAGTCACCGTAACGGCTTCGGGCAAGAACAACATCAACACCGAGGTGAAATACACCATCACTTCCACTGCCAACGAATGGAGTCACCAAGGCGACAGTTGGGGCAATACCTGGGCGAACTACAAAGGCCCGAAGACCTACGAGGGTACGAGTATCTGCACCAAGCGCGACTTCGACAACAAGGCGAACAACTATGCCGCTTTCGATAACAGCGATGTGAAAGAGTTCTTCGCCAATGTGGACGACGACAACATCTTTGTCTGCGCAGGCTTGGGCTACGACGGCGGTCTTGACTGCGGGCATGTATCGATTGCGCTTTTGCTGACCGATGAGGACGATGCGGCGCACCCGGGCATGAAAGTCGTAAAGGTTATTGCCTCTTGTATCTCGGGCTACCTCGGTTGGGAGGACGGCAAGTACACCTCCACCCCGGGTACGGGCTACTACAACCCCGCCGACGGCAGTTTCACTATCCTGAACTGCAAGGGACACCTCGCATGGGAGAGCAACGCCAAGCCGTTTGACTTCTGTGCAGACCGCACCTATACTCCCGAGAAGAAGTAAATCGAATGTATCGGCGGGAGGAACACCGCCCGCCGATACATTTCCTATTGCCATCTAAACCTAATACCCCGGCGGTGGGGAACTAAACCTATCCCCTACCCAAACCTTACAACCTGACAACGCTTACTCTCCGTACGGGAGAGAGGCAAAACAAATATCAACCTTACTAATACAAAAACAGTATGAAAAAGTTATTCTTCTGTATGGCGGCTGCCGCGTGTGTTTGCGGGCAAGCCTACGCCGACACCCAAACCATTGCTATCAACAGCACAGTAACGGACACCGTTAAGATCACCACGGCAGGCGATTACCTGCTCCAAGGCGATGGCACCAAGTGTACGTTCCCCGTCATTACCGCTCCGAACCTGGGTGCTATCAACCTGACTTTGGATAAAGTGAGTATAGAAGTCGGATATCAAGCTGATGGTAAAACCCCCTATAAAAACTTAGGCGTTAGCGCACTTCAGATTGCGGAAGGCACCGATGCCACCATCGTTTTCAAGGGCGAGAACACTCTCACGAGCAATGCCGACCCGGGTTGCGGTATTGCAGCCAACGGCAATATCATTCTCAATGGTGAGAAAGATGCCAAACTGACTTGCGTTGCAGGCGGTTGGGCTCCCGGTATCGGTGTTACACCGTACCCGGAAGGCAAAGTAATAACATCGGGCGACATCACTATCAATAGCGGTATTATCGAAGCCAAAGGCGGCTGGGAGGCTGCAGGTATCGGTGCGGCAGTCAATTGCGATATGCCGAACATCACCATTAACGGCGGACAGATTACAGCCAAAGGTGGTAATCTATCGGCAGGTATCGGCACGAGTTATTCGCAATGGGGTCAAACCAAAGGCGAGGGTACGATTACCATAAACGGCGGTACGATTGTTTCCTACGCCGGTAAGGGCAGTGGCGGAGGAGCATCGGATACTTATCTGCCCGTCGGTATCAGCAAAGGCGATGAGGCAACCGTGAACATCGTCATCGCAGGCGGTTCTCTTCATCCTTTACGCTCGGACGGCTCTGCCTATACCGCAAAAGACATTCCTGCCAAGGACGCCAAAGGCACAGACTTGAAACTCTTCACCGCACAGTTGGAGAACACCACCGAGGCGACCGCCATTACGAAAGGTTATATCGGCACTATCACACTCGGCAAGGACTATCTGATTAACGATGTCTATACCGATGCCAACGGCTATGTCTATTTCTATCTCCCCGCACAAGAAGAGGGCGTAGAGGTAGGCCTGAATAAAGACCGTGCCGCAACCCTTTTGAACACCGTAGAAAATACCGTTCAGCCCCGCAAGATTCTGCGCAACGGTACGCTCTATATCGAGAACAACGGCATTCTCTACACCGCCACAGGTGCCGCCGTTGCAAAATAATCGCCACCCGTAGGCGTGGGTTATGGACTAGGGACTCTAGCGAAGCCCCTTGGGAACAAACCATTTGACCATGCACATCCGACAGCCTGGGGGCGTGGGTGTCCCCACCCGCGGCGGTTTGGAACAAACCGTTTGACCATACTACGCCCCATTGTGCATAGTGCATTTAGCATTGTGCATTGCTCCCCGCCTATCGCAAAATAAAAATGTTGGTTAGTAGTTAGTCGGTATTGGTTCTGCTACATCCAAAGTACAAAAAAGATTGTGTTGTTTTTTATTCCCTTAACGAAGATACTATGAAACGAACTCCCAAACGACTACCGACTGCCCTTCTCTGCGGCGCACTGCTGCTTCTCTCGGCGTGCGCACAAAATACAGCCCGCAACGGTGAATTGTGGTACGATGATTGTGGGGAAATTATCAACGCCCACGGCGGAGGTATTCTCTCCTACAACGGCATGTACTATTGGTTCGGCGAGGCGAAGAACGACTCCAACAGCCTGGCATTGCAAGGCGTGAGTTGTTACTCCTCCCGCGACCTCTGCCGCTGGCACAACGAGGGAATTGCCTTGAGCGTATCGGACGACCCCGCCTCGGACATTGCTTCGGGCTGCATACTCGAGCGCCCGAAAGTGCTGTACAATGCGCAGACGCACCAATTTGTGCTGTTCTTCCATTTGGAACTCAGAGGGCAAGGCTACAGTGCGGCACGGACGGGTATCGCCGTCAGCGACAGCCCTACAGGTCCCTATACCTTTCTGCGTTCGGTGCGCCCCAATGCGGGACGCTTGCCCGAGAACCTCGCCCCTGTCTGCCACCCCGAAGCCTGGGTAGCCGAAGCCGCCACGCTCCCCGCCTGGTCAGAGCCTTGGACGGATGCCGTTAAACAAGGCTACCTCACCTACCGCGACCTCGTCCGTGGGCAGATGTCGCGCGATATGACGCTCTACCAAGATACAGACGGGCGTGCCTACCATATCTACGCCTCCGAGGAGAACCTGACGCTCCAAATAGCCCTGCTCACCGACGACTATACGGACTACAGCGGACGCTATATCCGTGTCGCCCCCGCAGGGCATAACGAAGCCCCCGCCCTCTTCCGCTATGGCGGTAAGTACTATATGATTACTTCGGGTTGTACGGGCTGGGAACCTAATGCGGCACGCCTGCTCGTAGCCGACTCCCTGATGGGTGAGTGGACGCTGCTCGGCAACCCCTGCCGCGGCGAGGGTGCGGAACTGACCTACAGCGGGCAGAGTACCTATATCCTCCCCGTCTGCGACCGTCGGGGCGAACGCTTCATCTTTATGGCAGACCGTTGGCGTCCCGAGCGGCATACGCACAGCACCTATATCTGGTTGCCCGTCTGCTTCGGCGAGGACGGCACGCCCTACCTCGAGTGGCAGGACAACCGCGCCCTATAGCCTATCCAATCTATAACGAACGAAAACACATACCCTTATGAAACACATACTCACCACAATCGTCGCGCTATGCATGGCAATGGCGACTTTTGCCATACAGATTAGCGGAACGGTGGTTGACTCCAAGAATGAGCCGATTATCGGTGCCGCCGTGCAAGTGAAAGGCACTACCACGGGTACGATAACCGACTTCGACGGCAATTTCATCCTCGAGGCGGCAAAGAACGCCACCCTCGTGGTCAGTTACCTCGGCTATCAGTCGCAAGAAATCGGCGTACAAGGTAAAACCAACCTGCAAATAACCCTTCGTGAGGACACACAGAACCTGGACGAAGTGGTGGTTGTGGGTTACGGTACGCAGAAGAAAGTGAACCTGACGGGGGCTGTGGGTGTCGCCACGGCGGAAGCCATCGAGTCCCGCCCCGTGGTCAACGCCACCCAAGCCCTGCAGGGCGTAGTCCCGGGCTTGCAGATTGCCAACAACAGTGGTAGTATGGAGAAGACCGCCAAGATTAACATCCGCGGTACGGCGACTATCGGCGAAGGCTCCAGCGGCAGCCCGTTGATACTCATCGACGGTATGGAGGGCGACCTCAATACCATCAACCCGCAGGATATAGAGAGTATTTCCGTGCTGAAAGATGCCGCCGCCTCTTCTATCTACGGTTCGCGTGCGCCGTTCGGTGTCATCCTTGTCACCACCAAGAACGGCAAGGAGGGCAAGACGCAAATCAACTACAACAACAACTTCCGTTGGGGTACACCTATCGTCAAGATGCACCAGATGGACTCCTACACCTTTGCCCAGTACTACAACGAGGCGGCACGCAACACGGCGAACGACATGAACGCCATTGTCTTCACCGACGAGACCATCCGGCGTATTTGGGACTACCAACAGGGCAAGATTACCACCGTACTCCCCCTGCCCGAGAGCGGCACGCAATGGCAGAACGCCTTCACCACCGCCAATGCCAATAACGACTGGTACGACATCTTCTTCAAGAACTTCAATTTCTCCCAGGAGCATAACCTCTCTGCCAACGGCGGCAACGAGAAAATCAACTACTATGTGTCGCTCAACTACATGAACCAGGACGGCTTGCTCAATCTCGGTAAGGAGAAACTGCAACGCTTCAGCGGCACGGGCAAGGTGAACGCAACTCTTACCAAATGGCTCAAGATAGGCTACAACGCCCGTTTCATCCGTGAAGACTATACCAAGCCCTCCGCCATGAACGACGGACTCTATGAAAACCTCGCCCGCCAGAACTGGCCGAACCTGCCTCTCTACGACAACAACGGCAACCTCTATTCCGCTACCTGGCCCGGACGGGATTTCCTGCAAGGCGGGCAGTACGACAAGATTTCGGACAACCTCTACCAGCAGTTGTCGCTCACTTTTGAGCCGGTTAAGAACTGGAAGATAATCGGCGACTTCAACTACCGCCTGCGCTCCCAGGACACCAAGTCTTATTCGTTGGCGACCTACAACTGCGACATCTACGGGCAGCCTATCGACAAGGACATCGCCACCACCTCCGTCTCGGAGCAACGCTATCGCGAGGACTACATCCTTGCCAACCTGCGTACCACTTATAACTTCACCGTGGCAGACGCGCATAACTTCGGCTTTATGCTCGGTGCGCAAGCGGAGAACCTTTGGCAGAAGCAGTACGGCGTGACGGCGTACGGGCTTATCTCGCCCGACCACCCCGAAGTGGATTTGACGACGGGTTTGGTCTGGAACTCGGGTACGCAGCAGTGGGAGAAGAAAGAACTCTCGCCCTACGGCAACCGTGCCTCGTGGAGTACGGCGGGTTTCTTCGGGCGTTTCAACTACGACTACCTCGGACGCTACCTCCTCGAAGCCAACCTCCGCTACGACGGCACTTCCCGCTATCGCGGACACCTGCGCTGGAACTTGTACCCCTCTGTCTCCTTGGGTTGGAACATCGCCAAGGAATCATTCTGGGAGCCTTACGAACATACGGCAAGCACGCTCAAGGTGCGCGGGTCGTACGGCGAACTCGGCAACCAGAACACCACGGGTTGGTATCCCACCTACTTGACCTTCTCGCCCTCCGTCAATAGCGGTGCTTGGTTGCAGAACGGGCAGAAGACCACCACTATCAGCGTGCCGACGGCTATCACCACCGAACTGACCTGGGAGAAGGTGCGCAACTGGAATGTGGGCTTCGACTACGCCCTCTTCGACAACCGTTTGACGGGTTCTTTCGACTACTATACCCGCTATACCATCGATATGATGGGTGCGTCCGTCGAACTGCCGTCTATCCTGGGCTACACCCCGCCCAAAACCAACAACACCGACTTGAAGACCTACGGTTGGGAGTTCGAGATTGCTTGGCAAGACCGTCTGCAGAACGGCTTCACCTACGGGGCGAAGTTCCTGCTCTCCGACGCACAGACCAAAGTCACGCGCTACCCGAGCAACACCACGGGGTCTATCGACCAATACCTGGCAGGCGAGAAGTTGGGCAATATCTGGGGTTATGAGACCGTGGGCATTGCCAAGACGCAAGAGGAGATGAACGCCCACCTCGACCAATTGGACGAGAACTTCTTCAACCACTACGGCTATTTCCCCTCCGAGCCTCGTATGGGGCAATCCGCTCTCGGTTCGGGTTGGGGCGCAGGCGACATCATGTATGCCGACCTGGACGGCGACGGGCGTATCTCAGCGGGCGAACGCACGATGAACAACCACGGCGACTTGAAGAAGATAGGTAACAGCACGCCCCGCTTCCAATTCGGATTGGATTTGAACGCCGCGTGGTACGGCGTGGATATCCGCCTCTTCTTCCAGGGCGTGATGAAGCGCGACTACTGGCAAGGCTCGTCCTACTTCTGGGGAGCCAACACCGATATGATGTGGTCGGCAGCCCTCGTGCAGCACCTCGATTTCTTCCGCGACGAGAACTCGCTGCTCGTGCAGCAAGGCATCATGTCCGCCAATACGGACGCCTATTACCCCCGTCCCTCGTTCGATACGGGTGCCAAGTACGGGCGCAACCACCAACCGCAATCGCGCTATATCCAGAACGCCTCCTATATCCGTCTGAAGAACCTGCAGATAGGCTACACCTTCCCCGAGAAATGGATGAGCAAAGCCAAGATACAGAAACTGCGTGTCTATTTCTCGGCGGAGAATATCTGGACGGGAACGAAACTCGTGAAGATGTTCGACCCCGAGACGCTCGACGGCGGCAACTACAACACCGAGAAAGACTGGCGTACGCTCAACAACGGTAACGCCTACCCGCTCTCCATGCAACTCTCCTGCGGCTTTAGCATTACCCTCTAACCGACTTTCTAAATTCACCACTATACTATGAACGCAACGATTAAATTCGGCACATTGCTCTGTGCCGCCATGATAGGACTTACCGGCTGCAACGACTGGCTGACCAAAGAGCCGCTGTCGTCTATCACGCCCGAACAGTACTTTACTACCGAAGCCGCCGTCCTTTCGTTTGTGGACGGACGCTATACCGACTTCCTGCCGGGGCATGGCGGTTGGTCTAGCACAACAGGATGGGACTACGGACGCTTTGCCGCCGATGCCACCTCGGACAACCAGATCAACTCCGACGGCCCGGGGTCGAAGTTCCTCGGACTGTGGCTCGTCCCGCAGACGGGAGGCGGCTACGACTTCACGAATATCTACAAGTGCAACTGGTTCTTCGAGCAAGTGCTTCCCCGCTACGAGAAGGGCGAGATAAGCGGCGTACAAGAGAACATCGCCCACTATATCGGCGAGATGTATTTCCTGCGTGCCTACGGCTATTTCGATAAGTTGCAAGCCTTCGGCGATTACCCGATTGTGACCACCTCGCTCCAGGACACCAAGGAAGCCCTGGTGGAGGCGAGTAAGCGTATGCCCTGCGACTCGGTGGCACGCTTCATCCTCTCCGATTTGGATAAGGCGGCAGAACTGATGACCGCCACCATGGCAAACTCCCGTATCTCCCGCCAAGCGGCACTGCTGCTCAAGTCGCGTGTCGCACTCTACGAGGGTTCGTGGCTGAAGAACTTCGCCGGCACACCCTTCGTACCGGGTAACGACAAATGGGTAGGGCTGCAGAAAGAGTACAACCGCGGCTACACCTTCCCCCACGGGGACATCAACGCCGAAGCCGAATGGTTCTTCCGTCAGGCAATGAACGCCGCCGAGCAGGTGGCAGACGCCACGACGCTCACCGCCAACACGGGAACGGTGCAGCAGGAAACGACCGATGCCGCCAATCCCTATATGGATATGTTCGGCTCGGAGGATTTATACGATAACAGTGAAGTCGTTCTGTGGTGTCCCTACGCCGCCAACCTCGTGGCACACAGCGTAGTCTATTTCGCCCACCGTGGCAACTGCAACACAGGGCTGACCCGCGGGCTGGTGGACTCCTATCTGATGCAAGACGGACTGCCTATCTACGCCAGCCCGCTCTATCAAGGCGATGAGTCCTTTGCCGCAGTGCGTGCCGACCGCGATACCCGCCTCTCGTGTTTCCTCAAAGCCCCGGGGCAACGCAACTATGTCTATCCCACCACCGAGGCGAACAGTGCTATCGAGATAGAGCCGCTGCCGCAGTTCACGGGCGTGGTCGTTACCTACGCCACGGGCTATTCGCTGCGCAAGGGCAACTCCACCGAGCAGAAGCAGTGTAAGCAGGCGGGCAGCACCACGGGGTGTATCACATTCCGCAGTGCCGAAGCGTTGCTCAACTATATCGAGGCGTGCTACGAAGCCACGGGGGCTATCGACACCAAGGCGGCGGAGTACTGGAAACGCCTGCGCCGTCGTGCGTTGGTGGACGAGGACTACACCAAGACCATAGCCGCCACCGATATGGCGCAAGAGGCGAAGAACGATTTCGGGGCGTACACCGCAGGGAAAGTCGTCGATGCCACGCTGTATAACATCCGCCGTGAGCGCCGTTCGGAGTTCCTGGCAGAGGGTATGCGTTGGATGGATCTCATCCGCTGGCGGGCACTCGACCAACTCATCACCACGCCCTATCACCCCGAGGGCATACATATCTGGAGTGCGGGTATGAAACAGACCTACGCCGATGCGGGTATC
This sequence comes from Bacteroides uniformis, assembly GCA_963622435.1. Lineage (GTDB taxonomy): Bacteria > Bacteroidota > Bacteroidia > Bacteroidales > Paludibacteraceae > Colicola. The sequence continues at coordinate 10,565 of CAVFIY010000035.1, forward strand.
ACGCTCAAAGCCGACGGCACGGTCAATGCCAATGTGTCGCCCGCAAGCGACGGGGAATGGTACAAGCCCTATCGCCGCAACGCCAAGCAGGAGGGATACAACGGATTTAGTTGGCACCGCGCCTACTACCTCTCGCCCATCAATGTGAAGGAGTTCCTCCTCACCTCCGAGGACGGGCAGACCAAGTCCACCTCTCCCCTCTACCAGAACCCCTACTGGACCACCGACGCAGACTCCCCCGCAGAGGAATGAGGAATTAGGAGTTAGGAATTAGGAATTAAGAATTATGAATTATGAATGGTCGGTTGTCTGTGGCGGCACACCACAATTACGAATTGTGTTGCTGGTTGGATAATTGTCTGTGACGACACGCCACCGCTGTGCGTGTGTTTTTTTTGTAGACGGACGGCTATCGCCGTATTACCACTAATTATCCACAAAGCAAAGACGGGTGTTGTAGACAAATATCGTCATTAGTATTCACATAAAGAACTTACCTTGGCTTATAATTGTCTGTGGCAACCAGCCACCACCACCGCAATCGCCGACAAAGGTACGAGTTTTTTGTAGAACAGGCAAATCGGAATGGCACTTTTTTTCGGCATTGCAAAATAGAGTAGGGTAGATGTCGTCATCGTTTATTTCCTTTCGGTGCTAAAGTTCCAAGAGGAGAAAGGCTTCCCGTATGCCATAGGGATCCCCTCTACCACAAAGTCCGGCTGCTTTTTCTTGCAGCGTTCCACGAAACCGTTGTTGAACTTTACCTGCATATGTCCGATACGCTTGCCGTCTAGTTGGAATGTTACGAAAGATGTCTCGTGCTTGGATAGCGTTATTCTGTTGACTTGCGAGGCGGCAATCTTTGTCGGGTGTGTATTAAGTGTTATACCTTTGCGGGTATATTCCACTACCCAATAGCCAATGGGAGAATCGGCGTGATAAAGGTCTTGCAATAGTTGAACTTTGTCTGGGATATTGTTCCAATTGGCAATTACGGCATCCCGTACAAGGTCTATGAAAGCGTCTGTCGTCTTACTTGGTTTACGCAAACGAAACCAATTTTCTACTGCACCATATTGTTGCTGCATTTCCTTTATGTACAGATGCGTATATTCCTGTAG
>CAVFIY010000036.1:0-11681 GCA_963622435.1 Bacteroides uniformis
CCTGTATCCTTCAGCGGAGCGGTCTTGTGTCCTGTGTCCTATGTCCTGTGTCCCTTATGCCCTGCAAAGGTACTGCTTTTTTCGCATATAAGCAAATGTTTTCGCTATTCGTGAGTGAGGCGACGGGATTCTTGTGTGAGCCAGCGTATGGCGGGGACGATGTGGATAGTGAGGTCGCCGTCGGTGTACTCTTCCGCTTGGTCGAAGGTGATGATAGTGAGGTCAGTGCAGCGGAACTTGCGTGCGCCCTGCAGCAGCCCGTTTATCTCGCGTTTGCGGGTCTTGTCCTCGCCTAGGCTGTAGCAGACTTGGTAGAGGCTCTCCACTACGCCGCCTTTGGCAACGATGAAGTCCACTTCGAATGTGCGGTCGCGGTAGTAGAACACTTGTGCGTAGCGTCGTCCCGCACGGTGCAGCAGTTCGACGAGAATGGTGTTCTCCAGCCGCCAGCCGAGGTTTTGCAGCGAGAAAGTGTTCGTGCGGTTTGCTATAAAGGCGTTGTCCACCACATAGAGTTTCTCGCCTCGTATGCGCTCCGTGCTTTTGTAGGAGAACTTGTGGACGGCGATGAGCAGGAACGCCTCTTGCAGGTAGCGGCAGTAGGTGTCTATCGTGTGGTCGGATACGCCGAAGGTGGCGGCAATGGTGTGGGCGTTGTATTCCTGTGCGAAGTTGTCCATCAGGTAGGTGGCGAGGCGTTCGAGTACTTCGGGGTAGCGTACGCTGAAGCGTTCGGTGATGTCGCGTCGGATAATGGCGTTGAGCAGCCCCATGATGTAGTCTGCGCCGTCTTTCTCGTGCAGCAGTTCGGGGAAGCCTCCTGTGTGCAGATAGTCGTTCAGCCCGTTCAGCGCAAGGGCTTGGGCTTTGGTGGTGAGCGAGCGGGTGTCTATCTGCTTGGCTTGGGCGTATTCGGCAAAGGAGAACGGGTAGAGGGCTATTTTGTGGTGTCGTCCTGTGAGGTGGGTGGTCAGTTCGTTGGAGAGCAGTTTGGCGTTGCTGCCCGTGACGAGCAGGTGCAGTCCCTGCCGTAGCAGGCGGTTGACGAAGAGCGGCCAGCCGTCGATGTTCTGTATCTCGTCGAGCAGCAGGTAGTCAAACTCGCCGTAGATGGTGTAGAGTGCGCCGAGTAAGGTGTTGAGGTCTTCGGCTTTGAGGCGTACGAGGCGTTCGTCGTCGAAGTTCAGGTAGGCAGCACGCACTGCGGCTTGGTGCAGCACTTTGCGGCAGAGTGTCGATTTGCCGCTGCGCCGTACGCCTATCACCACTTGTGCTAGTTGGCTTTGTAGGTCTATGAGTGCCTCTTCAGGGCGTGTGATAGCGTGTTGGAAGTCCTCTTGCAGGAACTCCTCGCGCTGTTCCGCTACGATAGGCAGTAGTTCTTCGGTGTTCATCGCTGTTCTCCTATGGGGTGTGTTGTTCTTTGCCGTTGTTGGGCTATTCCTTTGATTATCCGCTGCAAAGGTACGGTATTTTCCTCGAACTGCCAAACTTTTTGGTGCTAAACTGCGATATTTTACATGGTTTTGGGTACTCAAACTGCGATATTTTACATGGTTTTGGGTATTCAAACTGCGATATTTTACATGGTCGGCGGGGAAATGGAGGGTTTTGCGGGGAGGTTTTTGCCTGTGGAAATGGCGTTGCGGGTGGGCTTAAATGAATATGCTCTCCAGGGGCTGCTTGGGGGAGGACGATGCACATCCGGTAGCCTGGGGGCGTGGGTGCCCCCACCCGCGGGGGTTTGGAACAAACCCTTTGACCATACTGTGGAGGAGTCCACCACGCCTGCCACAAAATCTCCTATGCCGCATACGCGGCAAGAGAAATAAAAGAAAGAAAAGAAGATACTTCGTTTATTTCCTTCATTTCTCGCGAGCGCAGCGAGCAGGACTTGGCACAGCATAGTCAACCGGCTCTGTCGAGCCGTCGCGGGTGAGGACACCCACGCCCCCAGGCTACCGGATGTGCTGCTTTCGTTTTTCGCTAATTCTTCTAGTTCTTCTAGATTTTCTAGCCTTTCTAGATTATCTAGACGCTCTAGCCTTTCTAGAATATCTAGCCTCTCTAGTTCTTCTAGGGCGAGAGGCAGTCCCTATAATCCACTACTCCCCGCCTGCTGTTGTCAGCAAGCGGGGAGTAGTCTTATTCTTGCGCCTTTTAGACAGTCTTTTCTTTCAGTCCACAGTTCCGCCGTCCTTAAGTGAATCAGTCTTTCAGCCCGTAGGGCGGTCTTGTGTCCTTTAGCGCAGCGGTCATGTGTCCTTTAGCGCAGCGGTCTTGTGTCTGGTTCAGCAGCGCAGCGGCGCACACTGCGCGCTACTGAACCATCACCTTCCTGTGTCCTGTCGCGTCGGAGCGGAGGCGGACATCTACCAGCGCGATGCCTGTGGGGGCGGTGAGGGTATAGACGGATGTGCCTACGGTGGGTGTGGCGGCGGTGAGCAGGCGACCTGCGAGGTCATAGACGCGTATCTCGGCGATGTCGCTCGGTGCGACCACTACGATATGTTCCGCAGTGTTGGAGAAGACGCTTATCTGCTCTGCCGCCCGGTTGTCGGAGTCGATAGTCGGCTCGTCGTTGTCGGTCGTTGGACCTTCGGGGGTGTATGCCTCGCCTTGCAGGTAGTAGCGTATCTCGTGGTTCTCGGGCGTAGCGATGCGGACGCGGATGTCGTTGTAGAGGCGTGTCTTCTCGCCCGTCTTGCTGTCGCAGAGGTAGCACTCTTCGCTCCAGTTCGTGCTTGTGTGGAAGAAAAGCGTCAGGCTGTCGGAGCGGAAGTCGCTATGCAGTACGAAGCCGAGCGGCACGGTGTTCATCTCCGGTCGGAGGTCAGCCGCCAGCGGTTGGTTATCCGCCAGGGTGTAGATGTTCACGGGCGTGGTGAGTGTGTTGTCGTTCACGCCGTATTCCACACCGGAGGATATGAACCGTACATCCTCGTCGCTGTCGTAGCCGTTGGAGGTGAAGTCCAGCAGTGCCAACTGTGCTTCGCCGCGTTGGTATTGCCAATCGCCGTACTTGTCCTGCCCGCCCGAGAGTGCGGTTATCTTCATCAACTCGGGGCGCAGGGTGCGTCCTTTGGCTTTGGCGCGAGCGGGTGCGCTCTCCGTCGTGGTCGTGGTGCGGTTGCGCGGCACGAGGCTCAGGTGTTCGGGCTTGAGTACCACCTCTACATTGCGGATGTCCCCCGTCTTGTCTGCACTCAGTACCATTGCCGACTGCATAGGGTTGAGGAACAGGTCGGTGGTCGTTACATCGCGCTTGATAGACTGCCATTTGCCATCAACTTCCACTTGGTAGGCACTGACACCGAGTACGCTGTTGTTGTCGTCGAGGAACTTCGCCATGTTGATGTATGCCATAGTCGGGTTGCCGAAGAGGAAGCCCTGTTGCCCTGCGATAGGTGTAGCGGAGCCGTCTGTCTTTTGGTTCTTTATCTCCAGCCGTATGTGCATTGCCCCGTCGCTGCCGGGTACAAAGCCGAGTCGGTATGCCGAGTCGCGGTTGAGGCTCTCCACTTTGCCGTTCGGTTGGAGCGTAATGGAGTCGTAGTATTGGTACTCGGCGTCGGGCTTGGGCAGGCGGACGGTGAGCGACTGTGTGTCGTCGGTAGGTCCGAAGCCTGCTACGGCAAATCCCTGTCCCGGTGCGAGTTCGATGCCCATCGAGTTCGACTCGGTGAAGTTCGCCGTGGTGCTGTAGCGGGTGTCCACCCCGTAGGGTGTCATGATGCTTACATCGCGGTTGTAGTACGAAGCCCAGAGGGCGTAGGCGGCGTAGCGTGTGCGCTCGCCCTCGAAGCCTTTCACCTCGAAGTCTGCGCTGCTCTCGGTCGATGTGCCGCCCTCGCCGTACTTACCCGTGTGCGGCACAAAGAGGTCGCCCGAGTAGGTCGATTGGAGTGGCGATGCCACGGTGTACCACCCGTTGGCGGGCAGTGTGGCATTGACATACGCCTCGCTGTAGGAGAGGTTCTCTTGCCCCAGCATTTTCGCGCCCGAGCGGAACTGCACTTTCTTGCAGACATTGGTGTGGTAGTGTATATCTTCGGGGTAGAGGATATACGGGTCGCAGTCGGGCTGAATGGTCGGGTACTTCATCTCGTTGAGGAAGTCGGTGTTATGCTCCGGCAGGATGACCATGGTGTTCTTGAGCGGTGCGTAGCCCCGGTCGAGCAGTTTGCCGTCCACCACGCCGCGCCAGTTGCGGTCGTCGCTCCAGAGGTAGAGGCTGTCGCCCGTCATGGCGGTCGGTGTCCAGACTACGGTGTCCGGCACAACGACCACATTGATGTACGAGTAGCCCAGCAGGCAGCCGCTGTCGCCGTCGTCCAGTGCGTTCGAGTTGCGCGCTTTCATCTGCAGGCGGAGGGTGTATTCGTAGCCTGCCCGCATGGGGTGGGAGTTCACTACCCAGAGTCCGGGGTGTCCCTCTTTCCAACCCGTTTGGTTGTTGTATATCCACTTCATCGAGTCCACATGGGCTTGGTCTATCGGGCAGAAGGATATGCTGTCGCCTGCTTCGTAGTACTTCGTCGCGCCGCCGGTGTAGCCGATGAACTTATCTTGGGTGAAGTGCATCGAGAATGCCGATGTCCCTATCAGGGGGCTGACGACGGGGTCGGTGGAGAGTACGACTTGGGTACTGTCGTAGCAGATCGCCACTTGGTCGCCTATCTCCTTAATCGGCACATAGAATTGGCTCTGTGCGTTGTGTGCGGAGATACGCACGCGTGGTACATCGTTGCTCGTGATGTCGGCGGTCGCTTTGTTGCTCAGGTTCAGCACATAGTCGCTCTTCACGCTGAAGACCATGATGTAGGTCGGGTTGGCGCACTGGTTGAGGATATAGGTGTTGCCGTTGTACACGGTCTTCGCCGTCCCTGCAATCGGGTATATCCAGTAGCGGCAGGTGTCGTTCGAGCGCATGTATATCTGTTGCCGCTCTTGGTAGAGGAGCAGTTTCTTTTGGTCAACGAGGTTCTTGATTATCTCGTAGTTGCTTGGGTCGTCCCAGTATTCCGTGTTGGCGTTCACCTCGTCGATGGTGGTGGCGCTGTAGTTTGATTTTCGGTTCACGGTGTCGCGGCGCAGGTCGGCAATGGCTTTGTCCACTTGGTCGCGGGTGTAGCCGTATGCCGCCTTGAATGCGGCGTCGCACTGCGCTTTTCGCTCGTCCGTCATCTCTGCATATTGATCGGGGTCTTCCTCGGGGTCGAGGTAGGAGTAGTACCACGGGTCGTCGCCCTCGATACCGACGAGCCAGTCGCCCTTGGCGTATGCCTGCAGGTGGACGGTCTTATCGCCGTCGGTCAGGGTGTCGGTTACGAGTATCTCCAGCGGGTAGAGGCCGTTGGCGCACTGTCCTGCTGCGGGGTAGGTCTCGCCGTTGAAGACGAATGCCGTCTTCTCGAATACGGGCAGTTTGGTACGCATGGCGCAGGCGGCGTTGTTCAGGTCTGCTTGCGAGTAAGCGGTGCGCACCTCGTAAGTCCGCTTGGCGGAGAGGGGGCTTTGGTGGACTAACTGTGCCAGGTAGATGACCCAGCGCTCCTTGCCCGCCTCGTAGTTGCGGATGTAGCGCAAGAGGGTGGTATCGCTGTCGTATTGCGCTATCGAGTCGATGAGGGCTTTCACCGATACGACGGTCAGCGAGTCGGAGGGGGTGAAGTTCTCCTTGGGCGTGGTCAGGTAGCCGTAGTTGCTATCTACGGCTTTGCCGCCTTGGTAGTAGTTGGTCGTTACGGCTTTGCCCTTCGAGACATCGTAGATGTCGTAGTAGAGGTTTCTGTTGTACTTATCCACGGCGGTGAACTGCGTGTAGTCCGCCTTGATGATCGTCACCATTTGGTCGCCCTTGGCGTTGCGGCTGCAGTCGGTGGTGGCTTGGAACGACTCGAGGGGGATAGGCGAGGCGTAGAGATAGATGTCGTCCAGGAAGAAGTCGTTACCGTCGTTGTCCGAGGCGTAGTTCATCACACTGATACGGGTTCTATCGTAGTTGTCAGCACCCACAATCGGGAAGTTCACTTGCTGCCAGTTGACGCTGCCGTCGAGCGGTCCCGTGCAGAATGCGCCGATGGATACCCAGTCTGTGCCGTTGTAGCCCTCGATGTCGAATTGCAGAATCGGTTGGGTCTTGTGGTTGTAGTTGGCGTTGGCTATCCAGGCGGAGCAGTAGAGTTGTTGCCCCGAGCAGATAGCGGCACTCGTCGATAGGGTTACGACCTTGCCCGGCTGCTGTGCGCCGTCCACATAGAGGCAGTAGCCGTTCTTCGCACCGCCGTGCTGCTCGATGTTCTTTCCCCAGTAGGCGTATCCTTTTCCCTTTACAATCGGGTAGGTTTCCCCCTGATAGCCTACGGCGTTCACCAGGGCGTATTCGCCGTAGTACGGGAACGGGATGCTGTCGCCCTCACCGCTCAATCCTCTTGAACCGCGGTGCGACCGCCCTTTGCTTAGGGAGTAGGGGTAGCAGTAGCCGAAACTGCTCTCCGTGGCGTCGAGCGGCTTGGGGTAGATGACGCAGGTGGTGTCCGTGCCGGGCGTGTCGAAGTCGAAGTTCTGCTCGGCGAGCATCACATAGTCGCGCGTTATCTGCTCTTTGGTGATGAGTGCGGTGGTCGAGGGGCCGTAGTCCGAGGTGGCGGCAAAGGTTACAGTCCAGCGGGCGAGCAGGAGCGTGTCTGCCAGGCTGATGCCGTTGTACTTGTCCCATATCGTCTTGCCGAACGAGCCGCCGTAGGTGTGGTTGGCGGTGTCGCACGGCTCGATGCGGTATTCATAGACTACTTTGCCCGGCAGTGTTCGGTTCACTTTGCGGTAGTCGTAGTACGAGCCGAGCGGGTTGCGGGCGGTGGGGTAGTAGGTGCCGTCCGTCTGTTGCATGGCAGGGGTCTGCAGGTAGCCGTCTTTGTAGAAGCGTACCTCTACCGAGTCGAGGTTCGCACTCATCGAGAGGCGCAGCAGGGTGTCGCGCGGCGTGCCGAGGGTGTTTATCTTCACGGGGATGAAGTAGCAGAGGTCGCTCGGGCGGTTCAGCGTGGCATTGTCGTTGTAGGGGAATGCCGAGGCGTACTTCGTGCGGAGGATGACATCTTTGCCGACGGGGGCGGTAATGGTGTAGTCCTCGAAGTAGTTGCCCTTGCCGTTCTTCAAGACGCATTTCTTGAGTGTGTCCGCTATTTGGCTTGCGGGGCGGAGGTGGTATATCTGTCGGTAACTGAGCGTCGGCTCTTCGATTTTCGAGGAGGTGATGGTGTAGTCCGTGTAGTTACTCATGTCCACGGCGATGTCGCGCTCTGCGGGCAGGTCGTTGCCCACGGTGTCCCAGCCTTGTATGACGGGGATGACCATGTTCGACAGGGCTTGTTCCTGCTCGTTGAGTTCGCCTGCTGCGTCCAAGCCGTTCCACATCCACCATATCGGTGCTATGGCGTAGTACAAGCCATGCGAGGTGGCGGCGGTGTTGTTAATGGAGTCGTAGAGCCAGAGTTTGCCTTGGTCTTCGCTGATGTTCTTGGCGGGCTGCCGCAGATAGAAGTCGCTTTGGGTTTGGTAACTCCCGTCCTTGCGGCTGCGGTAGAAGCGCGGGTCTGCGCCCGTGTTGTAGTCGTACCAGCGTTGCCAGCCGTAGAAGTTACGCTCGCGGGGGCGCAGTTCGATGCGCTCGCCGGGGTAGTAGTAGATAGTAGTCTCGTAGGTGTGTACGCTCTGCCGTCCCTCGCCATCGGTGGTGGTGTAGCCCCAGCCGCCTTGGGGAGCAAAGTCCACCTCGCCGGCGGAGGCGTGGTTCAACTGCGTGATAGGGATGATGCGCGTATAGGTGCGCTTCTCCCCTTTGTGCGTGAAGTAGTGCAGCAGCACATTTGTGCGGTTGATGTTCTTCTCGTTGGCGTCGGCGGTCAGCGTGATGCTCGTGCCGCCCTCGTTGAACTCCTTCGCTGCCGTTACATGCAGCCAACTGCAGGGGTCTTCCTCCAATTTCGCGGAGTGGTCCACGAGGTCGAGCAGTTCCTGTGTACCGGGGGTGTATTTGGTCTTCTCGAGGTTGACGGCGGCTTTCTCCGCACGATCCTTGGTGTAGAGTTTGATGGTGTTCTCCATCACGAGCGAGTCGTAGGTAATCTCGACTGACCCTCCGTCGGCGGGGAAGATTACCTCACTCTTGCTCAGGTAGGGGAGGAGTTCCTGCTCGTGGTAGTAGTGGTACGACTCACGGATGACGGGCTGTCGGTAGGCATACACCTCCCGTCCGTTCTTGTCGGTAATGGCGAAGCGCAGCGTGTCGGTGAAGTTCGCCCATTGTACGCCGTCTGCCTTGCCGGAACCGGTCTTTCTTATATAGTTGAGCGGGCTATGCCCTTTGGGGAGGAACCGGATGACGAACCACTGCATCTTAAACGGGTCGTCCGTACCCCAAGACAGACTGTCTTTGGTTACTCGGTAGTCTATCATCAGGCGGGCGGTGTCGCGGTACTGCTTGCCGTACTTCGCATCGGGTTGGTTGTAGATACCTGCGCCCGTGATGTCCGAGAGCGTTTGATATACTTTCAGGTCCTTACCGCCGTTGTGCAACATCGAGCAGGTTTGGCTGTAGCCGCGCGCCCGCATCTTGCTGAAGTCCAGCGTGAGTTCTTTCTCCTTGTACAGCCACTCGGTGTCGTAGCCGTCCTGCACGCCCGATACGGAGTAGTAGCCCGACCAGAGTTCCATCTGCGGGTAGATATAGAGCGTGGCGGTGCTGTCTGCCTCTGCCTTGGCGCTGTCCGCCTTAAAGGCGTAGTAGGTGTCGGAAGCCAAAGCGGTGGCGAAGAGGCTGTCGCAGTCTTCGGCGTACGACCATTTCTCGTAGTAAGCGGGATAGATAGTGGTCGTCGAGGGGTCGGAGGTGTATGCCCAGCGGTTGTTCTTCTTGTCGAAATAGAGGTAGTACTCTTTGCTTCCGCCGTCCGTCACAAGCGGGTAGGCGAAAGTGCGCAGGTGCTGCTTATAGTCCAGCACGCGCGTCCATTGGTGGTTGAGGGCGGACGAGTTGTTGTAGTCGGGCACAAGGCTGATCGTTACCGTGCCGTCCGTGCCGACCTCGGTGCGCACCCATTTGCCCGTGGCGAGGTTCTGATAGCGGCGGTAGTTGGTACCGTCGCTTTCGCCTTGTACGGCACGCCAGAGGTTGCGGGGCGTGCTGTCGGCGGAGAGTACGGTGGTAGAGGCAGCGATGGTGGTGCTGTCCTCGCTGAGTGTCATATAGACGAACTGTATCTCGTCGCGGTAGTAGTGTATGGTCTGCGTACCGTCCGTCGCCGTGGTGGTGTCGGAGTAGTAGAAGAGCGACCGCCCGTAGCCGGCGTTCTTGCCCGTGTACTCGGATTGGGAAATCTCGGTGGTGGTTACGCTCAGCGGGTAGCCGAAGAGGCAGGTGTCGCCTGCTGTCACGGGGTTGCCGTCGGTGCCGCGTGTTTGGTCGGGTTCGACCACGAGGCCTGCTATGTTCGTCATGTGGAGGTTACTCCAGAGGTTGCCTGCTCGCAGGCTCTCTGCCACCACTGCCGTGCTTATCGCCGCCGCACTTACCAATATAATAGGTAGTATATGCTTTTTCATCTTGCTTGTGATTTATTTTCTATCGCCGCTATAGTTGTTATGGCTGTTATAGTTTCTATAGTCGCTATAGTTGTTATGGCTTTTATAGTTTCTATAGTCGCTATAGTCGCTATAATTGCTATAGTTTCTATAGTTTCTATAGCCGCTATAGTTCCTATAGTCTATCTATAGTGTTAATTCTTAATTCTTAATTCATAATTCTTAATTTCTTTTCAAGCGCACGCGCTTGAAAAGGCAGTACCCCGCCGCCATTAGTAGCAGTGGCAGCAGTGCGTCGCCGACGGGTGTTACTTGTCCGATAGGGTTGGAGTCGGGTCGTTTGATGCGCATGAGCCCTGTGGGTTCTTCTACGCTGTTCAACTCTTCGATAGTGCCGCTGACCACTTGGCTGTTCATGTCGGTGAAGGAGCCGGTGGCGCGGGCGATGAGTTGTCCCGATGCTTGTAGAAAGTCCTGCGGGCAGTAGGTTTTAGCCCCATTGCCGGCAGATTGCGGGAGTTGCCAACTGCTCGAGTAGGCACTCGTACTTTGGAACGCCCCGTCTATTCGCGACTGTGCGCCCGTGTGTTGCCGCCCGGTGTACGCTTGTGCGCCCGGTCGGGTGGTCTGTGTCCCATAAGCCTGCGAGGTCTGACGCAGTGCGTGGGAGGTTGACCCCATTTGTGTGGCGGTGTATATCCCCGCCGTGGTGTTAAAACTCATGATGTTTCTTTCGCTACGCTGCGCTTCGCGTATTTTCGCTTGCTGTCGCTGCGCGTATTTTCGCTTGCTTCGCTTCGCGTATCTTCGCTTGCTTCGCTGCGCGTATCTTCGCTTGCTATCGCTTCGCGTATTTTCGCTTGCTTCGCTTCGCGTGTTTTTGTTGCGCGTTGTTTGGCGTTGTGCGCTATGGCATTGTTAGTGTCTTTGGCGTTATGCGTCGTTGGGCATTATCAGTGTCTTTGGCGTTATGCGTCGTGTGCGTTGTTTGGCGTTCTTGGCGTCGTGCGTAGGCTTACATTTTATAGTTTGGTTGGTTATATTTTGCTTAAGTTGGTTGCTGTGGTTTGCTAGGGGGGGGGGCTAGTGCGACCGTGCGTTTCCCGCTGCCTGGGGGCGTGGGTGTCCCCACCCGCGGCGGCTCGCCAGAGCCGGTTGACTGTGCTTTGTCTCCTGCTCGCTCCGACACCCCACTGCGCAGTGCTTGTGGGGTCCCGTTTCCGCTCGCGAGAAATGAAGGAAATTAATGAAGTATCTTCTTTTCTTTCTTTTATTTCTCTTGCCGCACAGCGGCATAGGAAATTAGAGACCATTCGCAGTGGGCATATTCTGTTTAGTGGCTAATTAATGGCAATACGGCGTAGCCGTCTGTCAAGAGAACCTTTTTGTACCTATTCTAAAACGGGCTGCAAAGGTAATGCTATTTCCCTATATAGCCAAATTTCCCGTGTATTTTTCTGTGCTTTTTATGCATTTTTCGTTATTTCCGCCATAGGGGGGGGGTAAAATAGAACATCAGATTGTCCTTTTTAGGTGCTTATTTCTGCACGAGCGGAACGGCTTTGGGCGAGCGGCGGGAGAAATGCAGAGCCTGCTATTACCTCAATAATATGTTGTATAACATCTTTCTGCCTCCTTTTCGGGCTTCGGCGTGTTGTGTTTTGCTGTCCCTGTGTCGCTTTGAATTACGCAAGTGGGGTGGGGCTGTAAGTGGCATTTCAGGGCGTGTATGGCGTTGCGGGAGGTAATGCGGCGCTGTTTTTATGGTTGTTTAGGACTGTGTGCATAGCGTTTGTGCAGTGTGCGTGAGGTGTGCGTGCAGTGCGCAGCGTGTTGTATTTGGCGTCAGTGGGCGTCTGGTGCGCTGTAGGTGCTATATTATACATCGTCTGTGCCGCCTGTCGTATTTCCGCAATCGAACATTTGGAGTGTTCTATCTTCTTCCGTGCCGTATAGGCGCAATGTTCTAATTTACTGCCCCGTATGTCCTTTATCGCCCCTCTTTTTCTTCTATTTATTCCGATTTTCTTCACACTGCAATTTATAGACTAGTATATATATTTCCGACTCCCCCGACCCCCTCAGAGAGGGGGACT
>CAVFIY010000037.1:0-11477 GCA_963622435.1 Bacteroides uniformis
CATTCACATAGGCGCAAACGATATGGAGGGACAAAAACCGCGTTTTGCGTCGCTCAAGAAAGGACAATCGCTGTTCTCGATTACGCTGGAGGAAGCGCTTGCGCTGTTTGAGACCTCGTTCCCCTACACGCTGGGCGAACTCGGTGGCGAGGAAGTGGTGGTGGGCGAAGGAAAATTCGGACCCTACGTGCGCTATCAGGGAAAATTTGTGAGCATTCCGAAAACGATTGACCCGATGCACATCACCATGGAGCAAGCAGCGGCACTGATTGACAAAAAAGAACATCAGAACGACCCTATCCACGTATTCGGCGAGATTCAGGTGCTCAACGGGCGCTACGGCGCGTACATAAAGGCACCCAACGGCAACTATCGCATTCCGAAAGGCACCGATCCGCAGGCGCTGACAGCGGAAGAATGCCAAAAAATAGTGGACACCACGGAGCCCACCGGACAACAAAAACGCAATTTCCGTCGAAAAAGCAGCAAATAATTTGCGTAAGTGAAAAAAAGATAGTACCTTTGCAGCCGCTTTTGGCGAAAAATGTCAATTTAGGCCAAAGGACCGAGAAGTAGCGCAGTTGGTAGCGCACCACGTTCGGGACGTGGGGGTCGGGCGTTCGAGTCGCCTCTTCTCGACAAAAATGACATGATGGCGGGATAGCTCAGCTGGTTAGAGCGCATGATTCATAATCATGAGGTCCCCGGTTCAATCCCGGGTCCCGCTACAAGAAAAAGACTGCTCAGACGGCGGTCTTTTGTTGTATGCAGCGGGTCGGGATTTATGATAATATGTTCCGTATTTTATATTTGCGGCACGGAGCTTGCAAATAAGAAATATTTCCACTACCTTTGTGGCACCAAAAAATGAAATCATGAAACGCTTACTATCCATTGTTATGGGGGCCGTTTGCGCCCTGACCGCTCTCGGACAAGACATCATTGTGACCACCGACGCGACACGAATCAATGCGCGCATCGTGGAGGTGACGGAAACGGAGATAGGCTATCGGCAGTATCCCGACGAGGAAGGACCGATATACAAAACACCGCTGAACAAGGTGGTGGCAGTGCTATACGAGAGCGGGCAAGTGTTTGTATTCAACAACTCGCTGTCGGATCCGAAACTATACGCAAATGTGATACGGCAACCGATTCTGCCGGGCATGATTACGAAAACGAAAGATGTGTACTACCTGAAGGAAGATACGCAGGTGACGCGCATGAGCGAGCAGGCCTACCTGAAATTTATCGAGGATAACTGTCCCGAGGCATGGCAGAGTTATCTGAAAGGCGAGCATCAATATAAGATAGGATGGCGATTCTTCGGGTCCGGCTTGGTGCTGGCTACGGTCGGTATTCCGATTTGCTGCGTGGGACAGAAGATGATGAACGAAACGACGACGGATGGCCACGACTACTGGTACGGATATGGTATGCGGGCGGCCGGTATCATAATGGTGGCCGGCGGCCTGGCCTGCGAGGTGGTGTCGATTCCGCTGCTGGCGGTAGGCAGCCACAAACAGAAAAAGTCGTTCGAAGTATATAACAAGTGCTACTTGGATCAGCATACGCCCGTGCAGGCTCAAGAGGCACAAAAGGTGACGCTAAACCTGAACGCCGGGACCAACGGGGTGGGGTTGGCACTGCGGTTCTGAGTTGGTAAGGCGTAGGTAAGGCAAAAAAAGAGGCTGTCTAACGAGTTGGGTTAGGCAGCCTCTTCTTTTGCGGTAGGTTTTAGGCCTCGGTGAGAGCGGTGCGGAGAGCAGCAACCATTTCGGCATACTCGGCGTCCGACAAATAGACCTTGCCCGGATTCATCTGGAACGTGCCTCCGTAGTCGGGGCCATCTACATACTTCGGCGCAAGGTGGAAGTGAAGGTGGCTCAACTTGTCGGAATAGGCTCCGTAGTTGATCTTGACCGGATTGAACAGCTTCTGCATGGCACGAGTGACTTGTGCCACGTCGGCCATGAATGCGTTGCGCTCCTCGTCGGAAAGCTCGTTCAGGTCGTTGACATGCTTGTCGTACGCTACGAGGCAACGGCCATGGTAGGTCTGCTCCTTGAAAAGAAAAGCACGCGAGACACGCAAATGCGCTATCTCAATCATTAAATCTTTCTGGGTCTGATTGTTCTGACAATACAGACAGTCTTTGGGATCGGAATACATCTTTATAATTAATTAAATTAGACCTCCCCTAACCCCTCCAAAGGAGGGGAGGCAGAATGAAACAAAATTTTCTTATATATTATACTCTACAATTTCTATATCTCCACCCATGTTGTCCCCTCCCTTGGAGGGGTCGGGGAGGTCTATATCTCCACTCTGTTGTCCCCTCCTTTGGAGGGGTTGGGGAAGTCTTATCTCTACCCTATTGTCTTGTCCCCTCCCTTGGAGGGGTCGGGGAGGTCTCCATGCCATCGGCAACGGCTTGGCGGATGAGATCGACGGCGGCGGTAGGGTCTTGCTTCGGGAGTGCTTCGGGAAATATCGGTTTTCCGATATGAATATGGATAGGATGACGATGCACCGTTTTTGAGTTACGACTCATCACCTCGTAGCAGCCCTCCAACGAAATGGGCACGATGGGCAACGACAAATCGAGCGCTATCTGCAACGCGCCCCGCTTGAAACGACCCAACTGTCCGTCCCGAGAACGCGTCCCCTCCGGGAAGATAACCGTGCAGACACCGTCTTTGAGCTGTTTCTCCACCTCCGCCAAACTCTTGGCTGAGGCTTTGGCGTGGGTGCGGTCCACAAAAATATGTCCCGCTGCCTTGCAGGCGATCCCCACAAAAGGTACCTTACGCAGCTCGGCCTTCATCAACCATTTGAAGATAACGGGCAGCCATCCGTAGATGACAAAAACATCGTACATCGATTCGTGGTTGGACACAAAAACGTACGACTGCCCCTTTTGGATGTTCTCCGCTCCGTCCATCGTGACGGGGATGAACAGCAAATAGCAGAACGAACGCGACCAAAACGCTTGCACGGCGTGGACAAATTCGGAATTACGCCACGGACAGCAAACGACCGTGAAGACCGCCGTGAATAGCGTCAAGAGCAGCAGCAACGGGAAAGCGATGCAATACTGATAGATGATATAGAGAATTCGCATGAGAGAGGCTTGCGTGCGCAAGCGTTTTTCGTTTATGAATTTTGGGAGTTTGTTCCCGCTATGTAGTTTTTGGGAGTGTAGCTCCCGCTATTTTTTTTTGGGGGGGGGCGTTGCTCCCGCTTTTTTGCTTGGGGTGGTTGATGGGGGCGGGTTAGTTGATGTTGTATTTCATCATGAAACCACGGTAGAGGGCGCAGATACGGCGAATCTCATCCCACGTCTCTTCGGAAAGCTTGGTGCCGACAATTTCAACAACGCGGCCGGCGGCAATGGTGCCGATCTCGCCGCACCGACGGATATCGAAGCCGTCGCTCAACGCATGCAGGAAGCCGCCCGCATAGAGGTCGCCTGCGCCCGTGGAGTCGGTACAGCTGGTGGTGATGGCACCGATATGGTAGCGCTGGCTGCCCTGCTGGACATACGATCCGCGCTTGCCGACCTTGACGACCGCAATATCGCACTGCTCGGCAATCTTGGCCACCGACTCTTCGGGGTTGAGATGGGTATAGGCAAAGGACTCGTCTTCGTTGGCGAAGACGATATCAACATACTGGCGAATGAGTTCTTTGAGGAAAAGGTGGTTCTCGTTGACCACATTGTAGCTCGCCAAATCGAGCGACACCATACAGCCCGACTCCTTGGCGAGGCGAATGGCTTTCTCGATCAGCTCGTGGTTCTGCACCAAATAGCCCTCGATATGGAAAATGTCGTAGCCGAGGAAAGCCTCCTTCTGGATGTCGTCGGCCTGCATCTCGGAAGCGGCGCCGAGATAGGTGGCAAAGGTGCGCTCGCCGTCGGGCGTGATAAGGACAATGGAGCAGCCGGACATCTCCTTGTCGGAGGTAAGCAGAATGGGCTTGACGTTGTTTTTGATCATGTCCTCGCGATAGAAATCGCCGACCTCGTCGTTGCCTATCTTACCAATAAAAGCGGCTTTGCCACCCAAAGCCGCTATTGTATTGATGGCGTTGCTGGCACTGCCGCCCGCTACCATTCGTTTCCGTACAGAAGCAAAGCGCATCTGAATCTGCTCTGCCTGCTCCATAGAGATGAGGTTCATACTACCTTTGGGGAATCCCAGTTCGCGCAAGTCGTCTTCGGAAACTTGAAGAAGCATATCGGTAAGTGCATTACCTAAGCCCAATACTTTTTTCATTGTGTAAAAAGCGTTTTTTGAGGAATGAAAAATGCTGTTTGTTGAAAAATCGTGCAAAGATAATCATTTTTTTTGAGAAAAGCTTTGGTATTTCGAAAAAAAGCAGTAATTTTGCACCCGCTTTTGAGAAACAACCGTTCTCGAAGCAAGGTTAGACTACTGCTTCCTTAGCTCAGTCGGTTAGAGCATCTGACTGTTAATCAGGGGGTCCTAGGTTCAAGTCCTAGAGGGAGCGCAACTGCGGCAACTACCAACAACAATGGGGTTGCCGCTGTTGTTTTATCGGGGCTGCAGTTGGTATTTTATCGGGGCTACAGTTGGTATTTTATCGGGGCTGCGGCGGAGAAGTCGGGCAGGGTAGGGCGGTCGTGTGCAGTCGTGTACGGGGGTGTGCGCTGCTGCGTGAGGGCGTGTAATTTGTTGCGTACGGGCGTGTATTTGATTGCGTGCGGGCGTGTATTTGATTGCATAGGAGTGTGTATTTTGTCGCCTACGCCTCTCGAAAAAGAATTTCTTATATAAATAAGGAAAATACAGAAAAAATGCATAGGGGTTTCATATATCAACTTTTTGTTGTACCTTTGCACAATTTTAGACAGTAGATATTCTGGACCTCCCTGACCTCCCCACCCCCTCCAGAGGAGGGGCTAACAGAAAATGGCTCTTGGAGTATTCCTGTTCATCCTTTGTTAGAAGTAATGAGGATACAATGAGGATACAAGGGGAATGGGAGGGAATAAGACCTCTCCAAGAGCCTCTCCAAGAGTGTCAGATACTCTGCTGTCCCCTCCCCTGGAGGGGTCGGGGAGGTCGCAGTTAGTTAAACATACAATTCATAATTCATAATTCCTAATTCCTAATTCTTTGAAATGGGTTTCTTTTCTTTTTCTCAAGAGATTGCGATTGACTTAGGTACCGCCAATACCCTTATCATGTGCAACGACAAGATAATGGTGAACGAGCCGTCGGTGGTGGCGATAGACATGAACGGAAAGTGCGTGGCGGTGGGTCGCAAAGCGCAGCAGATGATAGGGCGTGGCGGCACGATGGTACGCACTATCCGCCCGTTGAAAGACGGCGTCATTGCGGACTTCCAAGCCTGCGAGATGATGATGCGCGGTATGATACGCATGTTGCCCAAGCAGACCCGTATCTTCACGCCGAGTATCCGCATGGTGGTTGGTATCCCGTCGGGCTGTACGGAGGTCGAGATACGCGCCGTGCGCGACAGTTCGCAGCATGCGGGCGGGCGCGATGTCTATATGATATTCGAGCCTATGGCTGCCGCACTCGGTATCGGTATCGATGTGGAGGGTGCCGAGGGCTGTATGATAGTCGATATAGGCGGTGGTACGACGGAGATAGCCGTTATCTCGTTGGGTGGTATCGTCAGCAATAAGTCTATCAAGACGGCGGGCGATGACTTCAACCAGGACATCATTGAGTATATGAGCCGTATGCACAACCTCAAGATTGACGAGCCTACGGCGGAGAAGATTAAGATACAGGTCGGTTCGGCACTGCCCGAGTTGGAGGACGCACCGGAGGACTATATCGTTACGGGGCCGAACAAAGTAACCGCCCTGCCGATGCAAGTCCCTGTCAGTTACCAGGAGATTTCGCACTGCTTGGAGAAGAGTATCTCGAAGATAGAGAGTGCTATCCTTGCCGCCCTCGAATCGACACCGCCCGAGTTGTACGCCGACATCGTGAAGAACGGTATCTACCTCGCCGGCGGTGGCGCACTGCTCCACGGCTTGGCAAAGCGTCTGACCGATAAGATTACCATTCCGTTCCATGTGCCTGATGAGCCGCTGTTGGCAGTGGCACGCGGTACGGGTATCGCACTCAAGAATGTGAACAACTTCGGCTTCCTTATCCAGTAAGCGTAGCGGACACGGTGCATGCATAACCTGCTCAAATTCATACAGCGATACAGCAACTTCCTCGTATTCATCGTACTGGAAGTTGTTGCTTTTTTGCTGGTGGTGCAGAATAACATGTACCCCCACAGCAGTGTGTTGAGTACCGCCAATCGCCTCGTGGCGTGGAACTACCAAGTGGTGAGCAATATCACGGGCTATTTCGGACTACGGACAACGAACCGCCAACTGGCGGAGGAGAACGCCGCCTTGCGCAACCGTGTGAACGAGTTGGAGAACCTGACGGATGGCGTGGCAGCCGACTCTGCCTATCGTTTTGCCGACCACGACCTCTGTTATATCCCCGCCAAGGTGGTGGAGGCGACGACTACGGGGCAGCATAACTACCTGACTGTCAATCGCGGCGAGCGGGACGGCATCCGCCCCGGTATGGGCGTGCGTAACCACGAGGGCGTGGTGGGGATAGTCTGCACGGTGGGCTTGCGCTACTCGGTGGTGATGCCCGTGCTGCATACCGATACGCGTATCAGTTGCCGTTTTCGGAAGAATGACTATATCACGACCCTACAGTGGGACGGGCATGACGGGCGGTTTGCGCAGTTGAACGATGTGGCGACCCACCTCGTGGTGAATAAGGGCGATACGATTGTGACGGCGGGGTTAAGCCCCGTCTTCCCCGCCGACATCCCCGTGGGCGTGGTGGAGGATTGTACGGTGGGGGACGGCGACTCGTACTATACTATTCGGGTGCGCCTGGCGACGAACTTCCGCCGCCTCAGGTATGTCGAGGTGATAGACAACCGCGGTAGCGACGAGATGCACGAGGTCATGCTCGGCAAAGAGTAAAGCACTCAACACTCTAACTCATAAACAGATAAACTCATAAACGGATAAACTAAAAACACACTCAAAGCGCAATGAATTGGATACGACAGATAGTGCGATTTGTTATCCTGCTTGCGGTGCAGGTGCTGCTGGTGAATAACCTGCAGTTCCTCGGCGTGTGTCATCCTTATATATATATATTGAGTCTGTTGCTCCTGCCGCCCGTGCTGCCCCGTTGGGCGGATATGCTTATCGGCGCGGCGGTGGGGCTGGCGGTCGATGTGTTTTGCAACTCGCCGGGCGTGCATACGGCGGCGTGCGTGCTGGTGATGTTCCTTCGCCCGCGCCTGGTGAATATGTATGTTGCCGACCTTGACCGCTTCGATAAGGAGATTAGTATCGCCGCCATCGGTGCGCTGAACTTCGTGCAGTACGCCTCGGTGCTTATCTTGCTGCACCATGCGACGGTCTTCTTCCTCACGGCGTGGAGCGTGCAGCATTTTTGGTTCACGCTGCTCGAGGTGGTGGCGAGTGTGCCTGTCACATTCGCCCTAGTCATGGCGTATGTCCTCGTGCGGGACAAATAGCGGGGAGGAGCAGCCATGATTAACGACCCATTCTATAAACGGCGACAAGTGATAAGCGGCATTGCCGTGGCGGTGGTGGTGGTCTATATCATCCGCCTCTTCGCCCTGCAGATCGTCAGTTCGAGTGAGGCGGAGGAGGCTGACAGCAATGCGCTGATACGCCAGACCGTCTATCCTTCGCGCGGGCTTATCTACGACCGCAACGGTAAACTGTTGGTTTTCAATCAGCCTATCTACGAGGTGACGGTCGTCCCGCGCGAGATGCGCCACGGGTTCGATACGGTGGCGTTCTGTCGGACGCTGGGTATCGACAGCACGGAGTTCGCCGAGCGTATGGCGGATATGAAGAACCCGAAGAAGAACCGCGGCTACTCTGACTACACCCCGCAAGTCTTTATGAATCAACTCCGTAAGCAGGATGTTGCCACCTTGCAGGAGACCCTTTTCATGTTCCCCGGCGTGGCGATTCGTAAGCGCACCCTGCGGGACTATACCTACCATGCCGCGGCGCATGTGTTGGGCAGCGTGGGCGAGGTGAGCCAACGCGACATCGACCGCAACGACTACTACGCCCGAGGCGACTATGCGGGGCGCGACGGCATTGAACTGACCTACGAGGAGGACCTGCGGGGCGAGAAAGGCGTGGAGGTGCTGATGCGCGACTCCCGAGGGCGTATCCGGGGCAGTTACCACGAGGGCGAGGAAGACCGTGCCGCCGTGGTGGGGAAGAACATCACGCTGACCTTAGATATTGATTTACAACTGCTTGCGGAGGAACTGCTGCAAGGCAAGACGGGCAGTGCCGTCGCCATTGAGCCGCATACGGGCGAGATTCTCGCCTTGGCATCTGCCCCGGCGTGGGACCCTGCGCTGCTCGTCGGCAAAGCCCGTTCGGCGAACTACAACCGCCTCTCGCAGGACAAGCATAAGCCTCTCTTGAACCGTGCCACCCAGGCGACCTATCCCCCCGGCTCCACTTTCAAGACCGTCCAGGCACTCATCGGGCTGTCGATGGGGGCATTCACGGAGAACACCCCGTACCCCTGCAGCGGGCCTCAGACCACGCCTATCAAGTGTACGCACCACCACGGCAGCCCTGTAACACTCGAGAAAGCCATCGAGCAGAGTTGCAACCCCTATTTCTGGTGCGCATACCGCGACTTGCTCCAGCAGCACGGCTACGGCAAGGACAACGAGGATTTCCGTGCCACTTACGAGGAATGGCGCACCCGTGTGATGCGCTTCGGCTTCGGCGGGGTGTTCGAGGATGCCGATGTGGGCTACCAGTCGGCGGGCAGCGTGCCGAGTACGAACTATTTCGACCGCATCTACGGCAAGACGGGGTGGAAAGCCATTACTATCCGTTCGCTCAGCATAGGGCAAGGCGAGATATTGGTTACCCCCCTCCAACTGGCAAATCAGGCGGCGATAATCGCCAATAAAGGGTACTTCATCACCCCGCACCTCAACCGTGCGGACAGTATGACCACCCACCGCCACGAGGTGGGCATCGACTCCGCCTATTTCGCTGTCGTTCAGCGAGGTATGCACCGCGTGATGACCAACGGAACGGGGCGGTATTACCCTATCGAGGGCGTCGAGACGGCGGGTAAGACGGGTACGGCGCAGAACCCGCACGGCAAAGACCACGCTATCTTCATCGGCTTTGCGCCGGTGGATAACCCGCGGATAGCTGTGGCGGTCGTCGTGGAGAATGCGGGCTTTGGTGCGACATGGGCAGCCCCCGTGGCGAGCCTGATGATGGAGCAGTACCTCACGGATACCATCCGCCGCCGCGACCTCCGCAAACGCATCGCAAACGCTGTGCTTAATTAAGAATTAAGAATTAAGAATTAAGAATTGGCGAGGGAACTTCCTAATTAAGAATTAATTCGTAATTCTTAATTCATAATTCATAATTAAATATGAATTCATCTCGTAGTGGAAATATAATACGCAACCTGGATTGGTGGACGATAGCGATTATGGTCGCTTTGATGTTCTTTGGCTGGTTGAATATCTACGGCGCGGGGTATAACTTCGAGCAGACGGGTATCTTCGACTTCGGCAACCAGGCGGGGAAGCAGTTCGTCTGGATGCTCGGCACGCTCGTGCTGGGTGTCATTTTCCTCTTGATAGACGACCGCGCGTATAGTACACTCGCCTATATATTATATGGTGTCATGCTCCTGCTGCTGCTCGTGACGCCTCTCCTGGCGCACGACACCAAGGGCAGCCTCTCGTGGATACCCCTCGGTCCACTGCGCCTGCAGCCCGCCGAGTTCGCCAAGTGTATCACCGCACTCGCACTGGCGAAGTATATGGGTCAGTACGGCTACCGTGTGCGCGACTGGCGGGACTTGGTCGTGCCGTTCGCCCTTATCGCCGTTCCTGCGTTGATTATCATGGTGCCGCAGAAAGAGACGGGTTCGGCGTTGGTCTTCAGCGCATTCCTGCTCGTCCTCTATCGGCAGGGCATGAGCGGTTATGTGCTGTGGTGCTGCCTCGCTGCCGTGGTGCTGTTCGTCGTCTGCATCCGCTTCGGCGGCACGCCGCTGCCTTACGGGGCGGGGAGTGCGGGTATGCTCTCGTGTATGCTCCTGCTGACGGCGGTGGAACTCTTCTTCTTATATAAGGAGAACAAATCGTGGCTTGAGGTGTTTATCGCAGGCGGAGCGGTCGTGCTTGTCTTTGGCGTAGGTGCCTTGCTGAATATATGGATTACGGTGTCTTTCAGTTGGTTAGCCGTGGCTATCGTCCTGCTGCTCTCGGTCTATACGGTGCTCTCGGCACTCTACAGGCGGCACTACCGCCTGCTCCTCGTGGTGCTGTTCTCGGTGGTGTGCGTGGGCTATACGCAGGCGTGCGACTATGTCTTCACCCATGTTTTGCAACGCCACCAGCGGGAGCGTATCGAAGTGCTGTTCGGTATGCGGGATGACCCGAAGGGGGCGGGGTATAATGTGAACCAGGCGCGTATCGCCATCGGCTCGGGCGGATTCTCGGGCAAGGGGTATCTGCAGGGGACACAGACCAAACTCAAGTTCGTGCCGGAGCAGGGGACGGACTTTATCTTCTGTACCGTGGGCGAGGAGTGGGGATTCGTTGGGTCGGTCGGCGTGCTGATACTCTATCTGGCTCTTATTCTGCGTGTTATCTTCATCGCAGAGCGTCAGCGGGAGGCGTTCGGGCTGATATACGGGTATTCAGTCGCCTCTATCCTGCTGTTGCACTTGACGATAAACATCGGCATGGTGTTGGGGCTGCTGCCCGTCATCGGTATCCCCTTGCCGTTCTTCAGTTACGGAGGCAGTTCCTTGTGGGGCTTCAGTATCCTGCTCTTCATCCTCCTCCGCATCGACGCCGCCAGAACGGAAAAGTTATAAGCCCCAGACCTCCCCACACCCCTCCAGAGGAGGGGCTAGCAGAAAAGCCCCAGACTCCCCCAACCCCCTCAGAGAGGGGGCTAACAAAGGAAACGAGAACCTCCCCACACCCCTCCGGAGGAGGGGCTAACAAAACTAACAAAACTAGAAGAACTAGAATATCTAGAACAATCTAGACTATCTAGAATATCTAGAACAATCTAGACTATCTAGAAAAAACAACATAACTAATTAAACTAATACTCTGCTACCCCCTCCTTTGGAGGGGTTGGGGAGGTCGGAATACGCATTGAACTATGTCTTACGATGAAGCCTATAAGAAAGCGGAGGAGATAGTCCGCGGATTGGAGAACGCGCAGGCGTTGAGTATGGAGGAGTATCGCCGTCAGTCGGTGGAGGCGGAGCGTCTGCTCGCCTTCTGCCGCGAGCAACTGACGAAGACCCCGGACTCCCCCAATCTAACCCCCGACTCCCCCAACCCCCTCAGAGAGGGGGCTAACAGAGGAAACGAGAACC